>CAIKXD010000106.1 GCA_903831265.1 uncultured Bacteroidota bacterium | reverse complement strand
GGGAGAAGGTGATTTAAACTTTTATTAGTTATTCTTCCTTTATTATCTGAAACTAAATACCCAAATTCGCCTTGAGCGCCATAATAAATTCTGTCATTGTCATCCTTAGCTAAACTTCTGACAGTTGAATTATTTAATTTTACAGATTGCCATTTTTTTCCATCATAAATTAATAATCCTATCGAATTGCCGACATAAATAAATCCATTTTTATCTTGAGTGATGCACCAATTTTGAGCATGAGCATCATATTCTTTTTGCGAATATGTTCTAATAAAGTTTTTTCCTTGTCCTTTCAAGATCAAAGGTAAAAATGTTAAAAGGAGCAGGTATTTTAGGCGAAATAACATCTTTACAAACCTACACATCAATTTATCAATTCAAAAATATTTATTCAATAAAAACAAAAAAGCGGATTCAAAAGAATCCGCTTTAAAATTATAAGGCTAAAGTTTAATGTGAGACAATTAATTTTTTCACGAAACTACTCACACCATCATCAACAAACACAAAATAAACTCCATTAGAAAGTTTGTCTGTATTAAAACTATAGTTTAATTCTCCCTGAATTAGAGTTTGTTTAGAAAAAGTCATGACCTCCTTGCCATCAATATCTTTGATTTTAAAGCTCACTTGTTTTGAGTTATCAAACTTTCCTTTTAATGTAATTTGATGCTGCGCTGGATTTGGAAATAATATTAATTGATTTGGTGCATAGAATTTATTCTTTAAATTGAGTGTTGTATCTAGATCACTCGGTAAACCAAATGCCCTTCCATTTCCGCTGTTTCCAGAAACCAAACCTCTAGAGGTTCTAAAAACTATGCTGTTATTATTATAAGTATCACCCACACTATACCTCACCCAACTTGCTCCGCCATCTCTTGTTTCATAAATAATACCATCAAAAGCGCAAGCCCAAGCAGTATCGGCTATACCGGTAACACTTCTAAAACTTACATCAACACCATTTAATACTGTACTCCAAGTTGTTCCTCCATTGGTGGTTTTTAAAATTACGCCCTGTGTAACGCCTCCAACAGCATACACAGTATCTTGACCTACTACTCCTGTTCCAAATAAACCTACACCAAGACCAGAAGATTGCGCATTCCAGTTATTTCCATCATACTTAAAAATAGTACCTCCACTACCTACGGCATAAGCAGTAGGTGTAGTTGTAGATTTATCTACAGCCACATCCCAAAAACGGGCTGTAACACCTGTATTTTGTTGCGTCCAATTGGTTCCATCATAATTTAAAATTACACCTGCATCTGCTACTGCAAAAGCCTTATTATTATCGAAAGTAGATACACCATACATTCTTTGTGTGGTAGGACTATTCATTGGAATCCATGTTTGGCCGTTGTCTGTTGATTCTTTTATTAAACCATTGGAACCTACTACTCTCCATTTACCTGGATACAGATCGCACGACAATAAAGTATCCACACCAGCTACCGCGCCTGTAATAGATGTTGTCCAAGTAGCTCCACCATCAAATGTTCGCAAACAGTTACCATCTTTCATGGTCATCACCGCTGTATCAGGCGAAAGCATTGAAACATCTGTAATATCTACCATTGTATTGGTGTTTAAAGGCGAACTTGGAAATAATTGCTCTACTCTTATGTAAAGGGGCTTATCAACACTTACCGTACATCCTGCATCCTGAATGGTACAGCTTACATCAAACTTACCTATACTCGTGTAACTGTAGGTTGGTTGTGATGATGTAGAAGTTCCACCATCACCAAAATCCCATGCATAAGTAGCTGTTGGTGACTGTTGCGGAATTACAAAGAATGTAACAGCACCATCAGGTAAATACTTAATTAGTTCGTTGGCACCAAAATCAAATTGCGGACTATTAATCACAATATCAACACCATTATCACTACTTGTTGATGGCAAATCACTTGATTGGATTCTGATCCTGTAAGCCACACCGTTCCCAACAGTTGTTGGTACAACACAAGCAATCACTCCCGAATTGGCGGTAGAAAATAATTGCCCAATCAAAGTGGAGCTATTAAAATTCCCAACACTATCTGATAATTGTACATCAAATGAGTTACCAGCATTGTAAACACCATTGGCAGTGTAATAAACATAAACAGTATCTAACTTACAAAAAGGCAAAGGATTTATTGAATCAATCACAATACCATTGCCATTAGGAATCAATGGTCCAATAGTAAACAAGGCATTGCTTTGATCAACAACCGGAGCTCCAGTTCCGCTCTTTTCAACCTTTACTAAACATTGTGTAGAAGCAATGGCAGGAACATTCCAATAATAACTGTTTGCATTTACCGCAGTTAACAGCGGGTTCCATGTTGCTCCATTATCATCACTATAACTTAAATTTACCAGAGGCACGTTATTTCTTGTCCAACTTATATTATACCAATAGCCTTGGTTTAAATATTCACCACCATTAGGTGTGTTTACTGTTAACGCTGGTGTTGATGAATTGATTGAAAAAAATGCATCACTCACATCTGTTAAAGCAGGATTAGAAACGCTGCTTATTTTTATTAAGCATTGCGAAGATGCTACATTTGGTGCAAACCAATAATAAATGTTATTTATTGATGCAAAGGAAGAAATTATTGTAATCCAAGTAGTGCCACCATTGATTGAATACTCCAATTTTATGGCATTCCCAATTCCAGAACCAGTCCATTTTATAATATTATTTGGTGTATTTGCCAAAAAGTTTTCACCACCATTAGGCTGAATTAATGTAAGCGAAGATGCACCACTTTCAATGCTAAAAGGAGCATCAGCATCATCAAACAAGTTGGAGTTACCGGCTGCTCTTACCTTAATAATACAGTTAGATGAAATAACATTAGGCACCAGCCAATTATAGTAATTAATATTATTTAAGTTGGCTACAATAGTTGAAAATGTATTGCCTCCATCGCTTGAAAAAAGAATATCTACATTATAAACTAAGGCACTGTTCCAAGTAATAGCAGTATAATTTCCAACACTAAATACCTCGCCTCCATTCGGATTAACATTTGTAATTGAAGGCGTTGAAAGGGATGTACTAAAAACAGCATCACTTTGATCAAAAACGGTGGTATCTAGCACATCAATCACTCTAATTAAACAATTACTTTGTGTTTGATTGGGAACCATCCAATTAATGTAGCCCGAATTATTAACATTGTTGGCTAAGGTAGTCCAACTAGTACCATTATTATTAGAAAATTGAACACGATAAAAGCCAGAAGTAAAGCTGGCATTCCATTGCACCTGGTAAGTTACCCCTCCGTTAATAACTTCACCTCCGTTGGGCTGTACTATTGTAATGTTAGCTACATTAGCATTGATTGTAAAGGAATTATTGCTTACATCGTTAACCAAAGGGTTCGCAACTTGGCTTACTCTAATTCGGCAATTGCCACTGTTAACATTGGCTACAAACCAGTTGTATGAATTATTCCAAGCATTGTAATGATAAACATTATTGGCAATTAAGTTCCAAGTGGCTCCATTGTTAGATGAATATTCAAGTTTTACAAAGTTGGTATTGATATAGCCATCCCAATTTATGGTTGTAAAGGTGCCACCTGCTAATACTTCACCGCCATTGGGCTGTATTAATTCAAAATAAGGAGCCACAATATAAAATGCTGATTGACTGGCATCGCTTACAGCTGAATTGCTTGCATCTTTAATTCTAACTAGGCATAAATTACTAGGTGTATTAGGTACTGTCCAATTGTATGAGTTATAACCATCTGCACTTGACAAATTGGAGATAATTGTAATCCAATTAGCACCTGCATCAATAGAATACTCAATATTAACGCTGGTTACAAACATACTTTGCCAAGTGATTGCTTGCGTTGAATTTATTAAAAAAGTAACTGCCGTGTTTGGCGCAGTTAAATCAACATAAACTGGTACAAATTGAATCTCGAATTGTGCATTACTGGCATCAAAAACCGAAGCATTATTAGCCGAAATAACTTTTACAAAACAATGTGTTGAAGCAGGTAATGGAACTTGCCAATTATAACTTCCTGTGTTGGTAATATTGTTGGCAATACTTTGCCAAGTTAAACCACTATCAATACTATATTCAAGGTTTACCAAAGCTACATTTTGCGATGTCCATGTAATGTTTTGATATGTATTTCCTATCCAACTTTGGCCACCGTTTGGAGATGTTAAATTAATAGCTTGGGTGCCTGCTGGCACGCATGAAATGGACGCTTCCCATCCAGCAAACTGATAGGTATAATCGCTATTCCATTTAAATGTTAAAGCACCTTGCGAATTTGTGGCAACAACAGAACCAGGTCCATTATTACCAGAATAGGAGCCAATAAGCGGGGCAGTAGTGGTATCTCCATCATAAATTCTTAAATAATCGTAATTAGATTCTGTTTCAAAACTACTGAAATCAAATTTCAAAACTTGACCAGCGCTGATGGGTGTAAAGGTTTTAACTGCTAACTCGTTGCTATTGTAATTAGCTTGAGGGCCTGAGGCATCATAAAATGTTCCAATACAAACTGTTTGGGATTGATTATCCATATTATATTCATTGGCAGCCGAAGTGGTGAATGAATGAATAACACAACCAACTGCTGCTCCATTAACACTTGTTGGAACAATTTGCCAATAATAGGTTGTAGAAGGATTTAGATTCAATATTTCAAAATTCAAAAGTTGAATTCCTGCTTGGTATAAAGGGGGTGTTGTAGATGAACCAAAATATAAATCATAAGCATTTACCACAATACTTCCGCTAGGTGCTGTCCATGTGAATATTGGATTCCTTGAAAAATCTACAATGCCATCTGCAGGATATAAGTTATTAGCGCAATTTGGCAAACCACCAAAAACAATGGCAAAGGGAAAGTTGCTCTCATCAACAATCAAACCAGTGGCCACATCTGTCATTCTTACCAAACAATTTGTTGAAGGTGTATTAGGTACTAACCATAAATAATAATTGTTACCATCATTGGCATTAACAGCACTTGTTTCAACTACCCAATTTGCTCCACCATCAAACGAGTATTCAATTTTTACAGAATCAACACCTACGGTCTCAAACTGCATATAATAAGTATCGCCCGATTGAAATGTTTCACCACCATTAGGATAAACAATTGCGATAGTGGGTGCCGAAATTGTAAATGGCGCATCGTTAATATCAAATACCGATAGGTCATTAGAATTACTAACTTTAAAGAAACAATTTATGGAAGGTGTGTTAGGAACTGTCCAAGTATAATTAGAATTTAAAGTATAATTTGTGGCAATGGTATTCCAGGTTAACATTGAATCATAAGAATATTCAATTTTAACATCGTTAATTCCAGGCGAACTCCACCATGCTTGAAATACACTTCCTGTAGCTAATACATTACCTCCATAAGGATTATTTAAAGTGATTGTACCTCCCGAAATTGTAAAAGGGGCATCAGAAACATCACTAATATTTGGGTTATTAGCATCGGTAATCCTAACCAAACAATTAGCCGAGGGTGTATTTGGGATTGAATTCCACCAATACCAGGTACCAGTTAAATTATTGGCTATGGCAATCCAGTTATTACCTCCATCTATCGAATACTCTAAATTAACTTCAGCCACGCCCACGGGCGTCCAATCAATATATTCGCCTGTGTTTATTGTAAATATTTCTCCCCCATTAGGATTATCTAAAGTAACACCTGCACTTTGAATAGTAAAATCATAGTCAGAAATATCATTAATACCAGTATTGCTGCTTTGTTTTAACCTTACTTTGCAGGTAGTTGAAGGTGTATTGGGAATGGGATTCCAAGTGTAAGTAGTTAAAGTAGCGTCAATATTGGTGGCTATTGTTGTAAAACTTGCACCTCCATTGGTTGAATATTCAATATCAATAAAATCAACTCCAGGCGCGTACCACAAAATTTCTTCACTGCTACCAATGGCAAATGATTGGTTAAAGTTGGGGTAATATAAGGTAATTGATGGAGCCCCAATTTCAAATGAATTATTGCTGATGTCAAATGCTGAAGCATTATTTGCATCACTCACCCTAACCAAACAATTACTAGAAGCTATATTTGGCACTGTCCAATTATAAAAACCAGTACCTGAAAAAGAAGAGGCATTGGCAATAAAGTTCCAAGTGCTTCCACCATTGCTACTGTATTCGAGTTTTACTAGGGGCAAAGATTGATCGGTCCAAGTAATGAAGTCGCTATTATTAGAGGTTAAAACTTCACCTCCATTAGGATAAGAAACAGCAACAGTTTGTGCTAAAAGTTGCAATTTAAAGGCAGTAAAAAAGGCAATAAGTAGTAGTTTTCTCATCTCTTGTAGTTTTCGTTCGGGTAATAAAATATCAAAGTTAAACGTTTAGAATACAACGACCAACTTTAATTTTAGTTACGCGTTATTTGTAAAAGTTCTACACTTTTTTTAACACCTCACATTTCAAAAAATAAGGTATTTTTGTTTTTAGAAATATTGCAATGGCACATTTATTGAAACGAACACGCATTATGAAAACTTTATTGCTTATTTTTTGCAGTGTTACATTTACTCACATTTGTTTTGCTCAAAATGAAATATTAGGTGAAACGAGTGAGCCACCCATCAATTTAGAACGTAAATACCGATCAACCATTTTTAAAGGAGATACGATTGCTGTTGTTGATTTAAAAACCGCAGTGGTTACTGGTGCTCGTGTTTTTAAAGATGCCGATGCAGAAAAAAAATATCGCAGATTAGTGCGCGATGTAAAAAAGGCTTACCCCTATGCTAAAATTGCAGGCCAAAGAATTAAGGAATATCACGATTTAATTGCCGACAAAAAAAACAGAGAGCGCAAAAAACTAATGAAAGAGGCTGAAAAGAATTTAAAAGTTGAATTCAAAAAAGACCTCGAAAATCTTACCGTTAATCAAGGAAAAATATTAATGAAATTGATAGACCGGGAAACAGGCAATAGTTCATATGATTTAGTAAAGGAATACAGAGGCAAAATGACCGCGTTTTTTTGGCAATCATTTGCTGTAATTTATGACGATGACCTAAATATGAAAGTGAGGTACGACAAAGAAGGAGACGATAAGGTAATTGAAGAAATTATTGGCATGATTGATCGCCAAGAAATCTAAGCTCTTTGACGCAAAACTTCATACAAAATAACGCCACAAGCCACCGAAACATTTAACGAGCCTATAGTTCCCTTCATGGGCAATTTTGCTTTAGCATCCGAAAGTTTAATATACTCAGCAGAAATCCCTTCTTCTTCATTTCCCATAATAATACAACAAGGCATTTTCATATCAACTTTAGTGTACATGTCATTGGCCTTTTCGGTGCAGGAAATGATGGAGAGGCCGGTATCTTTTAAATATTTTATGGTGTCCTTTAAATTCATACTTCTGCAAACAGGTATCTTATTTAAAGCGCCTGCCGAAGTTTTCATGGCATCGGCATTGATTGGCGCAGAACCACGCACAGGAATAATAATTGCATCAACACCACAACATTCTGCAGTACGCGCTATAGCGCCAAAATTTCTAACATCGGTAACTTTATCTAATATTAAAAGCAAAGGTGTTTTTCCTTTTTCGAAAACCTGTGGTAATATTTGTTCAATATCGTAAAATGTAACTTCAGAGGTAAAAGCAACAGCCCCTTGATGATTCTGCTTGGTTAAACGATTTAACTTTTCGACAGGTGCAAATTGATAAAAAACCTTATGCTGTTTGGCTTTTTGAATAAGTTGCTTTATTAAGTCACCTTTTGCACCATCCTGAATAAATATTTTCTGAATTTCTTTGCCTGCTTCAATGGCTTCTAAAATGGGATGAATACCGTAAATGATATTCTCATGTTCTGTTGATGAATGATTCAAAATAGGGAATTTTAGTGTTCGTTATAGGCTCTTCCTTGTCGCCATGCATCTACGCTTTTGTACCACTCATCTTTAAACATATCTGAACGGTTTAGCTGATAGTCATTTTCGGAAAATGGATTAATTACTTTTACAAATATAAATGAAAGCGATTTGTAACTTGCATCCTCGCCATAAACCCAGGTCTCGGAATTTTCTTGTTTGTAAAGTGTATTTGGCTGGCCAAAAATAGTGTAAATAAGCCCTCTGTCAGTCTTCCAGCCATCACAATAGGAAGTAAAGAAAAGATTGGATTCTTGCGCTCTGGTATAATATGTTTTCAAAATTGATTTTGCTCTTTCGTTATTTCCTCCATTTTTTTGCCAAAAGTCATCAATTGCTTTTTTCTTATCTGCTTGTGCCATCAGATCTTCATACTCTTGCCTTGTGGTAATAAATCTTAACATAGGAACCAGCTCTTCAGGAGAAGTTAAGTAGGGGAATTCTTCATTAAATCTATAAATGGTAAAACCATCTTTACTAGTTGTATCTAATTGAAAATGATAAAATCCTAACTTTTCGAGATGAATTTTTGCTATGCCCGAAGTATCAATGGCAACAGAAAAAATACTATCTGCGTGATAGTCGAATGCTTTGGGGGTAAACGTACTAAATGCTGGCGCTGGAAGTGGGAATTGCCTGCTGTAATATCTAACAAACAATTTTGATTGCTTCATACCACCCGTATATTTTAAATTCAACACCTCCTCTTTTCTAATAAAATTTCTAAATATGGGTTGATTGTAAGTAGTGTCGGTTAATAGAAAGTTTTGCGAAGTTTGAAACGATGTTTTGTAAATATTCAAAATACTTTTAGAACTAATATTTCTATTTAGGTCTTGAACAACCACTTCGAGCACATAATTGTTGGGGTATGCAGCCTTAAACTCTGTTTTTGCGATGAGTAAGTTAGGCTTGTCCGAAAAATCTTTATCAATTATAAGCACAGAGCCGGTGTCAATGGGAACTTTTGCATCGTACGATGGCAATAATCTATAGGTAAGGGCTACTCTGGCTGTAAAAGACTTGCTATCGCCAGACTTAACATATAAAAGTTCGGAAGTGCTTATTGAAAAATGTATTAAAGATGTTTGATTGGTGATGTGTTGCAATGCAAATTGAGGATGCAAAATATTATCACTCTTACGGTATGAATAAGACAAATTTTGGTTAGAAATCTTACTTGGTGTTTGGCATGCAAATATCGAAAGCAGCAATATTAATAGTAGTAAAGAAGGATATGTGCTGTGCTTTTTAAATATCATAACTGTGTAAAATTACAATTTTAAAATAAACCAATATCTATTTTGTGATTTTTTTGATGATTCAAACATTTAATTTCTAATTTTTTTATTGGATTATTTAATTGAATTGGATTTTAATTATGCACCCAAATTGGTTTTAATACCAAAATAAAAAGGCAACATTGATACAATGCATTTGTGATTCAAATATAAAAAAGTATGTTTTAAAAGTTTTGCAATGCCATAAAAATTATACCTAGTATATATTACCTTTGCAAAAAAAAACAACCCATTTATGATCATCTCATTGCATATTAAAAATTACGCATTAATTAGTGATTTAGAAATTAACTTTGAGAAAGGCTTTACAATAATTACTGGTGAAACTGGTGCCGGAAAATCTATCTTACTTGGTGCGTTAAACCTTATTGCTGGTCAACGTGCCGACACTTCTGTATTACTCAATAAAGATTCAAAGTGCGTTGTGGAGGCCGAATTTGATATCAGCAAATTAGATTTAAAATATTTTTTTGAAGAAAATGACCTTGATTACAACAAAAAAAGCATCATTCGCCGAGAAATAAGCAGTAATGGAAAAACACGTGCCTTTGTTAACGATACTCCTGTAAATCTTGGATTGTTAAAAGAACTTTCACAACATTTAATCGATATTCATTCGCAACATCAATCCCTTGAAATTAATGAAAAAAATAGTCAGTTAGCTTATCTTGATGTGGTTGCGGGACAGGAGAAAAATGTTGCAGCCTATAAATTAATTTTTGATAATTATAAATTACATCAACATAAACTCTATAAAAGTATTGAAGATGAAAAACAGCTACGGAAAGATTTTGATTACTTTCAGTTTCAGTTTCAGGAAATTGAAGATTTAAATCTTAAATCAGGTGAGTTAAAAGATATTAAGGCTGAATTAGCAATCATAACGCATGCAGAAGAAATAAAATTGAACCTATCTAAAGTAAGTGTTTTATTGGCCGAGAAAGAAGATAGCATAATATCTCAGTTAAATGAAAGTAAAAATGCCATAGGCAACATTGCTAAATACGATACCGAACTTGAAGAGCTGCAAAAACGCCTACAAAGTTGTTATATTGAACTTAAAGATATTGGGGTTGAAATTGAAAATAAAATAGAGTTAATTAATTTTAATCCTGAAAGATTAAACTATTTAAATGAGCGTATAAGTATTGCAGAACGTCTTATGCGAAAGCACCAGGTGAATACTGAAGAAGAACTTTTGTTGACTAAACAACGTTTCGAAACTAAAATTGTGGGTGTTGATTCGCTTGCCGATGAAATTGAAAAATTAAAACAGCAAATTAAATCTTTTGAAGCGGATCTCTCTAAAAATGCGATAAAGCTTCGTAAGCAAAGAGAAATAGCAATACCTAATTTTGAAAAGGCGGTAACACAAATACTACAACAACTAGGCATGCCAAACACACAGTTTAAAATTGAGTTAAATACATTAAAACAATTTACACCAAGTGGTTCCGATGAAGTGGAGTTTTTATTTAGCGCCAACAAGGGCATAGCAACTGCCCCATTGCACAAAGTTGCATCCGGTGGCGAATTGTCAAGAATTATGTTGGCTATAAAGTCAATCATAGCCAAGGAAAAAACTTTGCCTTCAATTCTATTTGATGAAATTGACACAGGTGTATCTGGTGATGTTGCTGCTAAAATGGCGCTTATTTTAAAAGATTTATCGCTTAACTTACAAGTAATAAGCATAACTCATTTGCCGCAAATTGCCAGTAAAGGCAATCAACATTGGTTCGTTTATAAAAACAACGAAAAGGATGTTACCAGTTCTCATATTAAAGTGTTAAGTAATGAAGAACGAATTCTTGAGATCGCTAAAATGTTAAGTAATGAAAAAACAAGTGACGCTGCAATTAGCAATGCCAAAGAGTTGCTGGGTTTTACCTCCAAAAAAACGGTGAAGTAAAAAGTATGTTAACAAATTTTAATTCAAAAGCCGACAAGTCTTTTTACTTTCGCCCTTTGTGTACAAATAATTTCAATACCATTATTTGATGTTTTCATTATTTAAAAAAGAAGTAAAAGGTTTTTTAAGCTCCATATTGGGTTATGTGGTTATTATTGTTTTTTTACTTATCGTAAGTTTATTCTTATGGGTTTTCCCTGGCGAGTTCAATGTGCTCGACAATGGATATTCTTCATTAGATGGCTTATTTATGATTGCTCCTTGGGTTTACTTATTTTTAATTCCAGCCATTACAATGCGCAGCTTTGCAGATGAAAAGAAAAGTGGTACCATTGAGTTACTTTTAACAAAACCTCTTACCGATTTAGATATTATTTTATCAAAATATTTAGCAGGCATTGTGCTTGTTATTTTTAGCATTGCTCCTACCCTTTTTTATTATTGGGCTGTTTATCAACTTGGCAATCCTATCGGAAATATTGATATTGGAGCTACTAATGGTTCCTACATTGGATTGGTTTTCTTAGCATCGGCATTTGTTTCAATAGGCATTTTTGCTTCAAGTATTACCGACAATCAAGTTATTTCTTTTATTGTTTCTTTGTTTTTGTGTTTTATTGCCTATCAAGGTTTTGATTCGTTTAGTAGCTTGCAACTTTTTAAAGGTATAGACAACATTATTGCTGGCTTAGGCGTCAGTCAACATTATGTAAGTATGAGCAGAGGTGTTATCGACACAAGAGATATTATTTACTTTGTTGGCCTATCTGCCATTTTTATTTTGATGACAAAAACATCGCTTGAAAGCAGAAAATGGTAATTGTAAAAGAGTAGTATGAAAAATAAAAATAAATTCAACAGTTTTTTACAGCTTTTTTCGGCAATAATTATAGTCGTTTTGATTAACGTAATTGGTAGTTATGTTTTTCACCGCTTTGATTTAACCGCTGAAAAAAGATATAGTCTCTCTGCAGCCACAAAAAAACTACTCAAAGAACTTGATGATGTTGTGTATTTTAAAGTTTACCTCGAGGGTGAATTCCCTGCTGGTTTTAAACGTCTCAGAAGTGAAACAAAAGAAATGCTTGATGAATTTAGGGCCTATGCTGGCGATAATATTCAGTATACATTTATTAACCCATCGCAAAACGAAGATGTAAATAAAAACACCGAAGTATACGAACAACTCTATAAAGCAGGATTATTACCAACCTCATTGCAAGTTAAAACTGAGAATGGGGAGCAAAACCAAATTATTTTTCCTGGTGCTTTGGTTACCTACCATGAAAAAACATTTCCATTACAACTTTTAAAAGCGCAAGTGGCGCTAGGTGAAGAAGAAGTGCTAAATGGCTCTATCGAAAATCTTGAATTCGAATTTGCAAGTACAATTTTAAAGTTAACAACAAAGGTTAAAGATAAGATTGCTATTGTTGAAGGTCATGGCGAATTGAACGCAAAAAACCTTGAAGATATTACAAAAGCCCTTGAAGAATATTACGTGGTGGAGCGCGTTAGATTAAACAATCAACTTTTTTCGTTGAGGGGGTTTAAGGCCGCTATTATTGCCAAGCCCGACAGTTCTTTTGATGAAAAGGATAAATATATTCTTGATCAGTTTGTGATGAAAGGAGGAAGAACATTATGGTTGATAGATCCGGTGATGGCAAGTATGGATAGCTTAACAAAAAATAATGTTACACTTGGCTTAGCTAATCCTATCAATTTAGAAGACATCATATTTAAATATGGTGTTCGAATGAATACTAATTTAGTATTGGATGTGCAATCGGCTCCAATTCCAGTATTGGCAGGGTATCAAGGCAATCAGCCACAATATAAATATTACCCTTGGGTGTATTTTCCTGTGGCCTTTCCATTTTGTGATCATCCTATTGTAAAAAATTTAAATGCCGTTAAATTCGAATTTGCAAGTGGTATTGATACACTTAATAACAGAGAGATAAAAAAAAGAATATTATTGGCAAGTTCACAATATTCCAGAAGTGTTAATACGCCTGCAAGAATAGATTTAAGTATTTTAAAGAAAAATCCGAACCCTAAAGAATATTATAGAAAAAATATACCATTAGCTGTACTTTTAGAAGGAGAGTTTGAATCGGTATTTAAAAACAGAATTGCGCCTGCTGTATCTACTTCCGAAGAAATGGCTTTTAAAGCACAAGGTGTAAAAACAGCAATGATTATTGTTTCTGATGGTGATGTAATTAAAAATCAGGTTCAAAGCAGTACAGGAAAAGTTTATCCGCTTGGCTACGATAGATATACACAGCAGCAATTTGGCAATAAAACTTTTATTTTAAATTGTATGAATTATTTACTCGATGATTCTGGACTTATTACGGTGCGAACCAGAGATATTCAAATTCGTTTATTAAATAAGACAATTATTAGTGAACAAAAACTTAAATGGCAGCTGATCTGCATTCTAAGTCCAATTATAATTATTATGCTTTATGGCTTATTCTCAGGCTGGCTTCGCAAAAAAAGATACGCTTCGGATTACAAAAACTAAAAAGCAACCCACTAAACTAATTATTCGCAAATGACAAAAAGCACTAAAAATACCCTTTCAATTATTGTAATGTGTGTACTTGCTTTAGCTACTGTTTTTGTAGTAACAAAATATCAAAAAAGCACGCTAAAAGAAGAGCTCACCGATTTTGCAGTAGAAGATACAGCAAGTATTGATAAAATATTTTTATCTGATAAAGATGGCTACAAGCTGCTTCTTGAGCGTAAAACAAATTACAAATGGTCTGTAAACAAAAGCTTTGAAGCACGTCCTGATGCCATAAAAATATTACTAGAAACCATCAAACAAATTAAAGTTAAAGCACCAGTAGGCCGTGCTTCTTTTAACAATGTGGTGAAGAAATTAGCTGTAAAATCAACTAAAGTAGAAATATATCAAAAAGGCAAATTAGTTAAAACCTATTATGTTGGAGGCACTACCGAAGATTTTTTGGGTAATTATATGATGATTGAAAATTCATCAGCCCCATTTATCATATATATTCCTGGATTTGATGGTTATTTATACCCTAGATACTACGCTATTCCAGAATTGTGGCGCTCAACTGCGCTCTACAGATACAAGGCGCAGGATATTGCAAGCATAAAATATTCTGATTTAAAAAATCCTACTCTTTCATGGGAGCTGCTTCAAGTTAACACTATAATTTCGCTTAAAAATTACAAAGGCGAAGCTATTGCAAGGTTTGATACTCTTAAAACACGCGAATTTTTAACCCAATTTTACAATGTTAATTGCGAAGGTTTTGTAAAAGAAATTGAACCCGAAAGAAAGGATTCTATTCTTAATTCAAAACCTAGAAGTATTTTTAAAATAGTAGCTAAAAATGGTGAAAGCACTGAACTTAAATGCTTTAATAAAAAGTTACTTGCCGAAACGTTTGATATGAATGGCAAATTAATGGATTTAGATGTAGATAGATTTTATGGGATGCTAAACGATAATAAAAAAGATCTTTTACTATTACAAAACTTTGTGTTCGACAACCTTTTGGTGCCTGTAGATCATTTTGCGCCCAAAACAAGCGATTTTGTTAAAAAATAATTAAAATTAGTTTATTCAACGATACAAAAACACAATCTTTCGCTTATTTTTGCCCTTTCAAAATTTAAATATTTTACAAAATGAAATTCATAGTTTCTAGTACTACCTTGCTTAAGCAACTTCAAAACATTAGTGGAGTTATCAATAATAACAATGCTTTGCCAATATTGACTAACTTTTTATTTGATATTGATGCTAATGAAATGTCGGTTTCAGCTTCTGATTTAGAAACCACTTTAACTACAAAAATACCTGTTAAGGCTGAAGAAAAAGGAAAGGTAGCTATTCCTGCAAGAATTCTAATGGACACCCTAAAGGAGTTGGCCGAAATGCCGCTCTCTTTTTTAATTGATAACAAAACTTTTGCTATTGAAATTTCGAGCGGTACTGGAAAATTTAAACTATCGGGTTTCGATGGTGAAGAATTTCCAAAAACACCAACTATTGAAGATGCTAGTGCCATGCAAGTGCCTTCAGAATTACTTTCTACCGGAATAAATAAAACAATTTTTGCCACAGGTAACGATGACTTAAGACCAGCAATGAGTGGTGTTTTCTGTCAAATTTCTACCGATAATATTACCTTAGTTGCCACCGACGCACACAAATTAGTTCGTTATCGCAGAAATGGTTTAAACTCACCAATTGAAGCTGCTTTCATACTTCCTAAAAAGCCACTTAATATTTTAAAAAATATTGCACAATCGGTAAACGAAGAAGTAAAAATTGAATTTAACAAGCAAAATATTTTCTTTGGTTTCGAAAACTTTTCATTAACCTGCAAATTAATTGATGCTAAGTATCCAAATTATGAAGCGGTTATTCCTAAAGAAAATCCGAACAAATTAATTATCGACAGAGTTTCTTTTTTAAGAACAGTAAAAACTGCTTCAATTTATTCAAATAAAACTACGCACCAAGTTCGTTTAAAAATTGCTGGTAGCGAGTTAAATGTATCTGCCGAAGATTATGACTTTAACAATGCGGCTACAGAGCGCTTAACATGCGACTACAAAGGTGATGATATGGAAATAGGCTTCAATTCTAAGTTTTTACAAGAAATGCTTGCCAACCTCGATACAGAACAAGTATGCTTAGAGATGAGTTTGCCAAACCGCGCAGGCATATTATTACCTGTTAACGCCGAAAACACCAACGAAGAAGTTTTGATGTTGGTGATGCCTGTAATGTTAAACGTTTAAAAATACTCTTTTAGACATTTCTGAAAGATGCTGAAATCAAATCAATTTATTGATGCAATATAAAACGATTGATGCAGCACTAGTGCTTTCTGGTGGAGTAGCCAGAGGTTTATCGCATATTGGTATTTATAAAGCTTTAAACGAATTCAATGTTGTTCCTAAAATAATTGCCGGAACAAGCGCTGGAGCTATTATTGGTGCATTTATTGCCAAAGGTTTTCATGCCGATGAAATTGCAAGTATTGCATCAAAAACTAATATTATTAGCATAAGAACTTTCAACCCCGGTAATTTAGGGCTTTTTAAACCACATTCAATCAAACGTAATTTACAAAAATATCTTGGCAACATTACTTTTGATCAATTAAATATCGAATTAGTAGTTGCAACCACTGATATTAAAAGAGGAAAACCATATTATATTCGAAGTGGCAACTTAATTCCTGCGTTATTGGCCACAAGCGCCATTCCGGTTATTTACAAACCTATTAACATTGATGATAAACTACTTATTGACGGTGGAATTTCAGATAATTTTGCAGTGGAGGCTATTAATCCATGTAGGTACAAAATTATTGGTTGCCATGCCAATCCTCTTGGAGTTATTGAAAATGATTTGAGTTATAAAGCATTAGTTGATCGTTGTATATCAGTAGCCTTGCACAAAGATATTTTACATAAAAAACACCTATGTGATATTTTTATTGAACCTCCACTATTGGCCAACTATGGGATGTTTCAAATAAAAAAAGCCAATGAAATAATTCAAATTGGCTACGATTACACCAAGTCAATTGAAGCAGAATTCCTGAAAAATAGTTAAGCGCTTAAATAAAAAAATACTAAATTATGGTTACACAAACATACAGCATTGCCATACATGGTGGCGCTGGCACTATTTTAAGATCAGCAATGACCCTTGAAAAAGAAATGGCATACAAAACTGCTTTAACAGAAGCGATTAAAGCAGGAGAGCTAATTCTGAAACAAAATGGAAGTGCCCTAGATGCTGTTGAAGTTGCCATTACCTCTTTAGAAAACAATCCACTTTTTAATGCCGGAAAAGGTGCTGTATTTACACATGATGAAACCCATGAAATGGATGCATCTATTATGCGTGGCGATAATTTAATGGCTGGTGCTGTAGCCGGTATTAAAAATATTAAAAATCCAATTCAATTATCACGTAAGGTGATGGAAAACTCTGAGCATGTTATGCTTTGTGCCGATGGCGCTGCTGCATTTGCAAAAAAAATGGGATTTGAATTTACACCCGATAGCTATTTTTTTACCGAACAAAGACATCAACAATGGCAAAGCGCAGTGTTGGAGGATAAAATTGCGCTTGATCATAATATTAAAACTGATGAAAAAAAGTTTGGAACTGTTGGTGCAGTAGCACTCGACATGCACGGTAATTTAGCAGCTGGTACTTCAACAGGTGGCATGACCAACAAGAAGTTTGGAAGGGTTGGCGACAGTCCCATTATTGGTGCTGGCACTTATGCCAACAACTTACAATGCGCTGTTTCATGCACCGGGCATGGTGAGTTTTTTATTAAGGCGGTAGTGGCTTATGATGTTTTTTGTTTGATGGAATATAAGCAACTTTCGTTGGAAGAAGCTTGCCGCATTGTTGTAAAAGAAAAGCTAGTAAAAATTGGTGGTGAAGGAGGCTTAATTGCAGTTGATAAAGCTGGAAATATAAGTTTATGCTTTAATTCTGATGGCATGTATCGCGCTAGTGTTGGAGCTCAGCAGGATTTGTTGGTTGCAATTTATGGTGATTAAATTTTATACTAAGCTAACCTTAGTCAGCGCCTTATTTCTTTAAAACATATTTCCCATTGAACAAAATGTAAATTCCTTCAGCGTGATCTGTTGCGCAATAATCAGTATTTACAGCCCTTTCTACAAGATTTTTAATTATCAAGCTTGCATCATCACGCAATTCAATATCATAATTTCCTTCACAAATACTGGTAACCATTGTTGGCTCATAGTTATTATCTAGTTTTGTTTTCGAAAATAATTCTATTTCTGAATACCACTTTTTAGTGCCATTAAACAGCATTGTTTTGTTATCTAAATCCCAAATTTGGACTGTAGTAAAGCTACTGTTTGATTGCGTTTCCAGCTGATTTGCTTGTGTATTTTCTAAGATTACTTCTGGTGCACCAAGTTGATTTAACTGCATTTGCCTGATAATGCAGGTATCTTTTTGCCATTCCGTTTTACTGGCACTGATTAATATAGCATCTTTCTTGGCTTTGCTAGTACTGATTAAATAATACTTTTTGTTATCCAAGCTGCGTATTAATTTCAGTTTTAGACTATCATTTTTGCCAATAATCTTTGCTTCTTTTAAGTTTTGAGGAGCAGCAATTTGAGCGTTTATTAAACAAAAAAGAAGCGCTAAACAATTTATCATTTTCATGCTTTAACTTAAAAAATCTCTAACATGTTGCTGCAGTTCCTTTTTTACATCTTCCCAAGTTTTACCATATAGGCTAACAGGGTCAGGGCTTGTTTCTGCATCTTCAAAGTAGGTGATGGCATGAGGTATTGATATTATTATTTGATGGGTTGGGAATTTTTCTTTGTAAAAATCAATACAGTCACTTATTTTATATATTTTAAGTAATTCAGCTAAATCATAAAAATCTTTTTTTTGGCCTCGTTTTAAAATCGCTGAAACTTTCATTGCTAAAAGATCTTTATTCCCAAACATTCTAATCCCTTCTAGCTCATCTGCTTTATCAATTGTTTTAAACCAATGATGTTTTACGAGATCAACTTTTATATTATTGATTGTACAAAATAGTCCAATTGTATTGTTATCTTCTCTATATTTAAAAGTAGAATAATTCTCAGATAAAACTTTTATAAGTTCTTTCTTATCAAAATCAACTATCGAAAATAAATCCAAATCAACTGAAATCCTATGACCAAATTTTAAAGCTAAAGCGGTGCCTCCTACCAAGTAAAATGAATTCAAAGCAGGAAGATCTAGCAATTGCTTTAATAAATCCAATGTTGAGGGTTCGATTGTGCTTCTCTGTAACATCTATAGTCAGTTAAATTATTGTCTAATACTGCACAAGCCAGATAAATAATATTCAGGGGTAGCCATTTGGTTTTTGTTAAAGCTTGCTTAACCTCAGCATCTCCATAATGCCTTCTCACCTGCCGTATATCCTCTACATCGCCACGTTCAAATACACGCACTATCACCCAATGGGCATATTTTTCCCAATCTAATTGATCAAAATCTACATCCCAAAATAAGGCTCTGTTTAAATTCATGCTATAATAATATGATTACAAATTTAAGTATTAAATAGGATGTTGGGCTAAATTATTAATAAAAAGTTATCGTTTATTTATAGGTAAAAACAAATAAATATTAAGTATTAATGGCATACGGAGTTTCATTAATTCTCACAATATACCAAGTCCTAAAAATAAAACTATATTTGCTGAAAGTAATCTGATTTGAATAATAAATTTTAAAAAAGATGAAGTTAATTTTCAAAAAATATCAGTTACTTCTTTTTTTAATCATCTTAAACTATTGTGCTTTTTCACAATCCTTGAGCGATAGTTTAATTGCTCATTATCCTTTTGATGGTAATGCTCTTGATGTAAGTGGTAATGCAAACCATGGAACTTTACTCGGTCCTTTAGCAGTTGCTGATAGATTTGGCAATAACAACTCGGCATATCTTTTTAACGGAACCTCTGATTACATAAATTATGTTTCGAATTCAAAATTTAAGCCTGTAAATTTTCCGATAAGTGTTTCAATGTGGATTAAATCGAATGACAACAGTATTATTGGAACAGTATTTAAAAATGATGTGGTAGTAGATATTTACACTGGAATATGGCTTCAAATACATGCCTCAACAGGTTTTATTGAAATTTCCTATGGTGATGGCGGAACAACAGATGGCGCCCACAGAAAAACAAAATTGGGCTCCACCAATGTTAATGATAACGAATGGCATTTTATTGCAGCAGTTATTAGGAGCCCAACAGATATGGACATTTGGATTGATTGCCAGTATGATGCTGGAGTATACAGTGGAACTGGAGGAAATCTTACCTACTCAAACAATGGTGGAAGTAGTGGATATTATGATGTTGTTGCGGGCACAGAATATTATGGTGGTGTAATTGATGATATTAGATTTTATAACAGAGAACTCACGCAAGCCGATCTTCAAGCACTTTACATTTTTCCTCAACCTTATGTTAACCCATTGATTCAAAATTTTGCATTGGGCAATGACACTAGTTTGTGTGGTGTTACTTCCATTAATTTAAATGCAAATGTTTCATTTCCTAATATAACTTACAGCTGGTCTACAGGTAGCACACAAGCCTCTATTACAGCTTTTACACCCGGCATTTATTGGCTTCAGATAGGCGATAATTGTCATCAAAAAAGAGACACTGTAATTATTGAGAATTCGAACCTAACAATTACCACCTCTAACGACACTGCAATATGCAGCGGAACAACAATTACACTTTATGTTTCTGGCAATGCCTCAGATTTTGTTTGGACTGTAAATGGAATTAATTATCCGGGTAATTCAATTAATGTAAGTCCTACTTCAACTACAATTTACTTTGTGCAAGGAAGTGACAGCATATGCACAAGTCCTATAGAAACTGTAACAGTAAGTGTACAGAATAATTTTGGCTCTCCCGATTTCACCACACCCGGGGTAATTTGCGAAAACACAAATTATGTGTTTACCAATAATTCGGCACAAGGTGCAATTTATCAATGGAATTATGGCGATACAGCTTCAGGTATAAATAATACATCCAGCGATTTCGAGGGCAGTCATATCTATAATCAAGCCGGAACTTACTTTGTTACTTTAATTGTGCAAGGAGCATGTTTTACTGACTCTACAACCGAAGTTGTAACTGTTATTAATGCGCCAATTACGGTGGCTTCGAGCGACACAACTATATGTCAGGGACAATCAGCATTAATGGTGGCTACGGGTGGAAACCTTTTTTATTGGGATAATGATATTGGCTCTACCAGTGATTCGATTTATGTTTTCCCAACCACAAATACGACCTATCTTGTGCAGGCAATTGCCAATGGATGCTATGGAAATGCAGACACAATTAACATTACTGTAATTTCTACTCCAATGGTGCAAATACAAGCATCAACAATAGGTTGCACCGGCTCACCAATTGAGCTCATTGCTACGGGCAATTCAAGTAATTACATTTGGACAGGAGGTTACAGCGGTACGAATGACACTATTATATTCGTTCCTACCCTAAACACTGATTATATTTTAACTGGATATCTTAACAATTGTTCTCTAACAGATACCTTTCGAATCATTGAATTTAATAATCCTACAGCAATTTTTGATTATCAAATTGACACATGCGCAAGCGTAATAATTATTAACAACAAATCAAAAGGTAGCAACAGTTATTTATGGAATTTTGATAATCAACAAAGCACATTGCAAAATCCAACTTTTAGCATCAATAATTTTAAGAATGATTTGCCAATACAGTTAATTTTAAATACAAATACATCATGTACCGACACTGCATTGCTCTATTTGGAAGCCAGCGCTCTTGCCGAAAGCAACATTCTAATACCAAACATTTTTACACCAAATAACGATAACGTTAATGATTTATTAGTGATAAGCAGTAGATTTGATTGTAACCCAATTATCATTCATATTTACAACAGATGGGGCGATTTGATTTATAAAGAAGAATCAACAAGAATTGAATGGGATGGTAAGTATAAAAGTGCTGATGTAGCGCCAGGTGTTTATTTTTATTTGATTGAATACAATGATATAAAAACACGTGGTACCATTCATCTAATGCGATAAAAGCATCTAAAAGAAATGTCTTAAAAATTCGTTTTTACCTCTTTATTTTCTGCCCTCCAAACCAATAAAAGGAGCCAGATAAATTCCATTTCTTCCGGCTATTTTAATAAAAACATTTACAATAGGCGTAATTAAATTAAGCCACTTTTTATTGTAATTAGTGTTATAAAAACCGTTAACCACAGAAAAAGAAAATCCATTTTTTATAAATAGTTCATTATAATTTTCTAATGATACTAAATGTTCGGCCCAATTGCCAGTATAGGGATCACAGGTATTACAGCCATTTATCAATGACTTTTTAAGCGTGCCCGAATTAATAAAATCTTTAGTAAAATTAATTATATCTTCTTTAATAAGCCCTCTGGTTTCTGTGGAAAGTATTTCAATGTGATTTTGACTTAATCCTGAAAAATGCGCTTTGATAATTTCTTGTCTACTTTGCAAATATGGCTTTAACGAATCGCGTTCTTTACCCCATTTGGTGGTCATTCCCTTAAACTCTAGCATCCGCTGAATTCTTTGTGTATACCAAACCGTAAGCGGGTTTTTAATGTTAGCTGTAGTGGCAAAAAACAAGGTCAATTCCTGATTTTGAAAATTGCTAAGTTCCTTAAAATAATTTTCAAGGCTATAAATATGTTCAATCACATTGCGTGATACAATGATATCGCAATGCTGATTGTTGGTTTTAAAAAATATTTGAAGCGCATTAATATCTCCACAAACATAATCATTGGCTTGCGCTAAAGCTTTAATAGCAATAGTTTCGGCATCTTTACACGAAACATCATAAATATCGTTATAGAAAACTTTTCCAAAGCCAACCTCTTTTGCTAACATAGCCAAAACACCTGTGCCAGCGCCATAATCAACTATAGTAGCCTTTTCAATTTCTTTACCTGATTTATACAATGCGTGCATTAAAATAAATGAACATGCCTGCAAACTATACTTTAGCTTACGTTGATAATCTTTAAAATATT
>CAIKXD010000105.1 GCA_903831265.1 uncultured Bacteroidota bacterium | reverse complement strand
GAACTGGCCCCACTTGTACTTTGCTGTGGCTGATTTGGTGTAGTTGGAGGTGTAAAAAATTCTGCTCCACCTGAAGAGTTTGGAGATTGTGGAGGTGATGGCTGTGGAGAGTTGTTTTGAATCGGCTGATTAGACCATAGGGGGCATTAAATCCAATATCGGTTTTGATAAACTCCCAAGCCTTTTCATAACCTTTGTTTTTAGGAGGCAGGTTGAAATACCAAGGTGTATAACCTTGTAATTCTCTTACATTAACAAACTCCCCATTCTTCTCAGATCGGGTTTTGTAAAACTCAGATTCTGCATCCCATAGCTTTGTATTCACCAATACTTGCAAACTATCAGCTTTTTCCGTAAATTCTTTTGACAATTTTGCATTCTTTATAATTTTTGCGAATTGAGATATGGCAATTACCTCACCATACATGTATGAGTTAATTGTAGGTCGTTTGCCGCTACCTCCTATCTGCATTTCCATTCCATCTCTATCATCGAATGTGCTAAATAAACCGTCAGGATTTTTACCCATATAATGCCCGCCTATGATCCAACCTTTTTCCCATGCTCTATAATTTTTTACCAATTCAGGTAAAAGGTTGATAATCGTTGAATCTTTAGTTACTTTAAAGTATTCCAGGAATGAATTAGCCACCCCAAAATTATACTGGCGCGGATTTCCTTCGGTAAACCAAAAATTAGCATAGCCATTTAAAAAATCATGAGACTTTAACCATCTGCCTTCATAGAAATGATGTGTAGCAGCACAGGAAATTGTATTGTATTTATCAGACCAGCCAACTTTAGGTAAAAACTCTGTTATTACATATCCATTAGGTGTTTTTTGAATATGTTTTCTAAAAGTCCACCATCTGAAATAGTAGGTCATCTCTATGTTTTTGTCAGGACATTCAAAAAATGGAATATTAGATTCAAAAAAATCCCAAACTAAATCATTTGGTATTAATTGTTTATAAAGTTCGTTATCATTACGATTAAACTCTTCGATATAATGTTTAAAATCAGAAATGTTTAATATATAATTATCTTGTGAATAGCTTTTGGATCCTGCTACAAAGGAAAATGCAATAACAAATAACAGTCTGCTCATAATTTCTTATTTAAAATATCTATTAGGGGAATTTGAAAATTTCATCAGTCCAAATTAAGATTTTTCTTCATTGTTTTTCTTTTAATTAGCAGTTACATTTCGTAATATTTCTGCCATGCCTAATAAACTACTTCTTTAGTCCTCTATACGTTTTAGTGATGATTTTAACAGGCCCAAACAATCCAGAAGGCTGTAAAGGGCTATCTGCGGTATACGGATTAATAGGAGACCAGGTCTGCCGTTGCTCTTTTGGAAGTTTCAGATCACCAATCAGACGGTTCATCCAGTTGTTTACGATTTCAATTTTCAAAACGTTATCCCCTTTCTTTACTAAATCTGTAATATCCAAGGTGTAAGGTGCTGTCCATAATCCGCCAACATACGTATTGTTAACCGTAACTTTAGCCATAGCGGTTAATGCTCCTAAATCAATAACGATCCTTTTACCTTCAGTCACTTTTGACATCTTAAATTTGCAAGAATAAAATGCTGTTCCTGAAAAGTATTTAATCCTATCATCCTTTGAAGTAGTCCAATCGTGAAGTTTTTCAAAAACAACAGCTTCTTCTGGGCCTCGTTGATTTGCCTCGAATGTAACAGTCCATGGAGCCTTCAGATCCGTAATAAGTGTTGGCTCTGGAAAATTAGTAGTAATGTCTGTTTTCGTAGATTTATCAGTTGGTTTCAGGAAAACCACGAACACACTTTCATAAGCTTCCAGTTTTAAAGGAACAATAGTTGCATTTTTAGTCTGGTTAAAGGAGGAAAGGGTACGAATATATCCTTTTGTTGCTTCCCAGAGTTCGGGTTGCTTTCCGTTTACCCTAAACTCAGGGTTTATTAGTTTGGTTTCAGCAGTTTGATTGGAGATGAAATAAATTTCCCCGTCTTTCATAGTGCGGTGACCGTAATGGATTGTATTATCTTCGGGTAATTTACAGTCAGGCACTAACTCAATCAAAGCAAATGCTTCGGTCATATTCATACCATTAATAATCATTCCTTTTCCGAATTTGTGCGATTTTATGTTTATGCCATCCACATTTCCCCATAGCTCTTTAGCTATTTCTTTAATCTGTTGATCGGCTTGAGGTTGATTCTGTAGACTTGGTGAGCGTTTAGGCGCAGGGCCTAAAACTACAGCACCTTCATTCACCAGTTGCTTAATCTTAGCAAGTAACTCCGGACGCATAGTTTCCAGCTTTGGCAAAACCAAAATCCTGTATTGTGTACCATGTGGTAATGTAATCAGCCCGTTTTTTACGGTCATATATTTTTCAATCACTTCGGCATTCATATAATCGAACTGGTAGCCAATGGGTAATGCGGGGTCAGTTATACCAGTCATTTTAGGGGTGTCTTCGCCAATAAAATAGGCCGCATCAGCTACATTTAATCCTTGCTGAAGCATATAGTTAGTACGCTTCAAATATTGGGTATAAACATCCATTTGAGAGAACCAGGTGTTTTTTCGGTTGAACTCGTTTCCAAACCCGGCATTCATACCTGGGTTTTTATCTTCATAGGATTGTGTAATATAAACATGCAACAGCGTATTATTAATCCCTTCAGCAAAGAAACGGTCCCCACGTTGTTTGATTGAACCAGGATATCGGCTAAAAGCTGCACCCCCACACGTATTTGATTCTGCTGATATTTTTGTTTTCCCATAAATGTGACCGCAGGAAGTTGCAGCACGATTTTCGATATCGCCCAGTTCGCCTTCGCTCCAGAATTCGCCACCAATTTCATCTGACTGTCCACCGTACATCAAAAACTCGCCTGGAAATCCCCAGTGACCGTAAGGCTCGAGCCAAGTTCGTAATCCATGTTTATGGCTTATTTCACGTAAGCCCGCTACATAATCATACGCCACTTTATCAGCAACCATTCGTCTCATATCCCATAAAAATCGGTCACTAGACTGCTGGCTGTTTACAACCATTCCTTGATAAACAGGTAAGTACGGAATCGCATCGTAGCCATATTTTTGTTTAAATTCATCTAGAAAACCATCGGTAAAATTCTGCCCTCCGGTTTCGTAACTGTCCTGAACCACCACTTTAAAGCACTTTCGGTCTTCTTCGGGAATACGTTTCAGTATTTCGCCCATGTGACCGTAGAAATGTTTTTCTGCATGTTTTTTACTCATTTTATCTACTTCATAACCTGTGGCTTCGGGCGATGCTGGACCATTTTTCGTTCCGGTAGGGGTCATTCCGGTGCGCAGGATCACCCAATCTCCAGCGGGAACATTCCAATTCAGCGTTCCATCAGCAGTGAGATACTGTGAAATATCAATCACTTTTGAACCATCTATTACTGTTGTTTGATTATCGACTTCAGCCTGAGTTTCCCATTGGTATTCTTTCCAGTAAGGCAGTGGCGTGGAGTACATTTTGGCTAAAGTTTTTTCAGCATAACGTTCAACACGAGGAGAGCTCGATAAAGTTATTTCAGAAAAACCAGACTTTGCTCCTTTCCCGTAAGCAAGGAACCAACCTGTTGGTTTTTCGAGATTAACAACCAATCGGAAATTGGTAGAAGTTGTTGCAGGAAATGATAGAACAACAGGGGCATACGGGGTAAATCCAACATTAAGTGAAGGATTAGAACGATCGATTTCAAAATCCTTAATTGTTCTATAGACACCGTCTTTACTTTTTGTCTGAAATAAAACTGTAGCTTTCATCGGAACATCAGTAGTTTGTATGGTAAGGCTGCGTGCCGTAAATACATCTTTAGCTCCAATGTCGAAGGTAAAAAGATCACCTTCGGGAAATGTTACTCCAGTGTTTTTATCTCCATCCAGTGTTTTTGAAAGTCCAGCAAGATTTGGTAGAGAGGTAATTGTACTGTTTTGATTATTTAATACAAGTTCGTCGTCCTTAATAGCCGGATAGGCAATCAATTTTACATCCTGGAAAATATCAATTGGCTTACTAAGTTTTTGAGAAAACTTTTTCGGCCCACTCACACGCGTTTCCGAGGAAATAAGGTAACGCATAGCTTCATTTGAACTAACCCATGGGCCGCCGGACTGACTCCATCCTGGCGAGTTAAAAATTCCAATTTCAATGTTTAGTTTGGTGGCTGTTTTTAGGGCTGCATGCAGAATATCCCACCATTCGTCGGTCAGCATTTTTACTTTTCCGTAAGGAACATCATCCAGACCTATATTACCAATAAAGGCACGGTTGATGCCTGCTTTTTTCATCGACTCCAAATCGCGTATTACCCCTTCTTTTGAAACATTATCCGAAATCCAATACCAGTATACACTGGTTTGTATGGAATCAGCAGGTGTTATAAAACCAGATTCAAATTTAGATTTTTGTAGAATTAATTTCTTTGATTGAGCTTTTACAGAGAAAATGGCTAAAAAACAAAATAGCATAATGACTAAAAATTTCTTCATCGTTGTATTTGGGAGTTATTCCTCTATCAAAAAGAGGGTTTTGTTTATTGAATTAATTTAGTTGAATAAATAAATTTTATCTAATAGAACATTTGCTATTTATAGCCTAATATCTATAATTATTTATGTTGTAAAAATATTGTGATAGTTTTATTTAACCATCCTGTAGTGTACTGCTAGACTCAGTATTGGGGGTAGTGCAAAATTTCGATTTACAAAGCTTTAGCAATACTAATAACTTTACCCAAGCGATCCTTAAGAATGACTGTTTTAAACTGTATTTCAGAAAACTTTTTCAATTCTATATCTGTCAAAATGTTTGGCGTTATAATTTATCTACTATTTTTCCTTTTCTGCTTTTAAAACTGTCAATATTGAAAGTTTAAAAACTTTACAATCTAGAAATTGATTAGTATAGTAAGGATATATAAATATATTAGCTAATGAGAATTTCTGTCTATAAAGTTAAAAGGCACCTTATATTTCCCTTTTTCTTTATTTAAGATCATTTGCGCTGCTTTTTCACCCATTTTTTTAAAATCTGTTGAAATTACACTAATTCCAAGTAGTTCTTTTAGTGGCGTTTCGTTATACGAAATAACACCTACGTCTTTACCTAAAATAAATTCTTTAACCCTAATTTGTTTTACTAAACTTACTAAATCAGATTCTTCAATCGCAATAAATAAATCTCCTTTTTTCAGAATAATATCAATATAGGCTTCGCTAATAATTTCGAAATCTTTCTCTTTTTCATGACAAAATTTTCTAAATCCATACATTATCCTTCTTGGTACCGGGTAAACAGATTGATCTTTGTATATTAAAATCAATTTTTTATACTTGGCAATTTTGTCATAGCCTTCTAATAGAGCATTATAAATATCATTTTCAAAATCTTGATAAACCTCAACAATCTTACCTTCCAAATTAAGCTTGATATTATCTAAGATAATAAGTTTTTCTTCCGGTATTTTTTTAATGGTATTAATAACTGAGTCGGTATAACTAATATGTTTCAAATCCTCTGTTTTAAAATGTGTCATAATAACAAAATAATCGTATGCCGATTTATGTTTTTCAATCAAATACAGAAAAGAATTTTCTTCACAATGATAATTATAAAAATCGGT
>CAIKXD010000104.1 GCA_903831265.1 uncultured Bacteroidota bacterium | reverse complement strand
TTAGCGTTAGGGATTGCAACGGAAATCTTTTTTGGCCAAAGCCAAAAAAATTGGAGTGGAAAGCCCGGCAAATCCGAAGGAGTTGCAACGCCCAAATATTTTAAAACAATAGTACTAAAAATTGAACTATTGATTACTTGTTATGTCATCTTTAAATAATGAACAAGAGACAAGGAATAATAAATTTAGCATGTTGAAGTAATACCGATTTTATTGAACTGTATTTTATTCTATCGGCATTATCATGAAGTGCTCTATGGCGCAAAAAGTCCTAAAAACGCAAAATCCTCACATTGCTGTGAGGCTTTTTGCGGAGCGGACGGGACTCGAACCCGCGACCCCTGCCGTGACAGGGCAGTATTCTAACCAACTGAACTACCGCTCCGTTTCTCTTTCGAGGCTGCAAAAATAGTTTATTTATTTAATATAGCAAAAAATTATTTCATTTTTGAGCGTTTTATTAGAAAAGGCAACAGAACTTGCTGAAAACCAACGTTAATATCTGCTTCAACAAAATCAATTCTGTATTGTCCACATTTTAATTGCAGCGCTTTTTTGTATTCGTTCATGCTTTTAACGTAGTGTTCCTTAATTTGCGATGGATATAACTTTACTTCTTCGTTGGTTTCCATGTCAACAAAGGTGTACAAGCGGTTATCGAACTCAAAATCTAGCTCATGTTTTTTATCGCTCACATGAAATAAAATTACTTCGTGCTTATTATGTTTTAAGTGCTGCAGCGCAGATAGGAGACTGTTTTGGTTAAAAGATGAATCAAGCATATCGCTTAAAATAATTACCAAGCTGCGCTTGTGAATGTTTTCAGCTACCTGGTGCAAGGCATTGATGGCGTTGGTGCTTTTATTAGTTGTTGGCTTCTTACTTTGCAACAAGCGCTCTAAATTTGAGAATAATAGTTTTTGATGTGTGATGCTCGATTTGCTTGGTGTATGCAATTCAACCTGATCAGAAAAAAGGGTAAGACCTATGGCATCTCTTTGTTTGCGGAGCATTTCAACAAATGCCGCAGCACAATAAACGGAAAAGGCGAGCTTGTTGCCTTGGTTTTTAATGCCTGCTTCCTTTTCGGGAAAATACATCGATGATGAGGTATCGATTACAATTTGACAACGCAGGTTGGTTTCTTCTTCGTAACGTTTTATAAACAACTTTTCGGTGCGGCCGTATAGTTTCCAGTCGATGTGGCGTGTTGATTCTCCGGTGTTATATAAACGATGTTCCGCAAATTCAACCGAAAAACCATGGAAAGGACTTTTGTGCAAACCAGTGATAAAGCCTTCTACCACTTGCTTGGCAATAAACTCTAAATTACCTAAGGTATGTATCTGTGTGAGATCGAGTTGACTTTCCATATTGAATTTGTTGGTGTAAATATCAAAAAAAATCCGGTAGTTAATTGATAACTACCGGACAAATTCAATTAAGTAATGTTAAACTAATTGTGCATCAATTTTACCTGCTAATTGCGATTTTTGAGCTACACCAACATGTTTGTCTACTACCTGACCATTTTTAAATACCAATAAAGTAGGAATGTTTCTGATCCCAAATCTTGCAGAAATATTAGGATTTGTATCTACATCAACTTTACCTATAACTGCTATACCATCATAATCTTTTGAAAGCTCTTCTACAACAGGACCTACCATGCGGCAAGGTCCACACCACTCTGCCCAAAAATCTACTAATACGGGTTTGCTTGAGTTGATTACCAATTCTTCAAAATTTGCGTCTGTTAATTCTAATGCCATGATTTAAATATATTAAAAAGTGAATATTTTTTCTGAGTGCAAGTTTACAAATAGTTTGCCATTAAAATAAAATGACATGCTGTCATAGTATGAACGATTGAATGTTCAAAATTGTTTATGCTTATGTTTTTGACTCGCTGTTGTAGGCTATAATAATGTCTTTCACTAGTTTGTGTCTAATTACATCGCTTGTATCTAAATAAATAAAATCGATGCCTTTTACATTATTTAATAATTTGATGGCCTGTATTAAACCAGAAGGTTGATTTTTTGGTAAGTCGACCTGTGTGGTATCGCCAGTAATAATAAATTTTGCGCTACGGCCCATGCGCGTTAAAAACATTTTCATTTGACTTTGTGTAGCATTTTGTGCTTCATCTAAAATTACAAACGCGTTATCAAGTGTGCGTCCGCGCATAAAAGCCAAAGGAGCTATTTGTATAACCCCATTTTCAAGGTGTTGCGCCAACTTTTCGCTTGGAATCATATCGCGTAAAGCATCATATAATGGCTGTAGATAAGGATCTAGTTTTTCTTTTAGATCGCCAGGTAAGAAACCTAAATTTTCGCCGGCTTCAACTGCAGGTCTTGTAAGAATTAGTCGTTTTACTTCTTTGTTTTTTAAGGCTCGCACTGCCAGCGCAACTGCAGTGTAGGTTTTACCGGTTCCGGCCGGCCCAATGGCAAACATCATATCACTTTTAGAAATGCTCTCTACCATACGCACTTGATTGGGAGAGCGCGCTTTGATAATGAGTCCATTGTTGCCAAACAATAAAACATCATTGTTATTATTGTTATTATTTTGTGTTGATGAATCGGTTGAATCTTCTGTAAAGCTTATGCCGCCGAGCATTTTTTCAATATCACTTTCGTTGAGCTTTCCAAAACGATGGTAATAATCGGCTAATTTTTCTAGGATGGTATAAAACTCGTTAATGAGTTTTTCTTCGCCCATTATTTTAATAGAAGAGCCGCGTCCAATGACCTTTACTTTAGGAAAAAACTTTTGATAAATATTTAGCTTGCTATCATTAACGCCATAGAAGTCAACAGGGCTAATGGTTTCTAATTCGAATACGCGTTCTGTCAAAGTTTATTATTTGATTATTTTATGAGAATTAAAACACTAATTTTACGGGCTTAAATTTATAAAAAAAATTGTAGCGAAATAAATCAATTGATATGCCCATAATTACTTTAACGTCTGATTTAGGAACCCAAGATTTTTATCTGGCGGCTATCAAAGGGACTTTGCTTAGTAATTTCAAAGATCTTCAGGTGGTGGATATCACGCATCAAATTCCGAATTTCGATATTTTTAAGGCAGCAGAAACATTAAATCATTCGTTTCAGTTTTTTCCAGAAGGCACTATTCACTGCGTATTGGTGAATACACAATCGCATTTAAAAGCACCAATTTTGTTGTGTAAATACAAGGGGCATTATTTTATGGGGCCCGATAATGGTTTGTTCTCTTTTTTGTTTGTTGAAACACCAGATCAAATGTTGAGTTTGAATGAAAATAGTAGTACTTTAAAATCCACTTTTCCATTTTTAGATTTGTATTTACCAGGGCTTAAAACCTTAATTCAAGGAGATATGCCTGCACTAATAGGCACCGAAGTTGATGATTATGTGAGGAAAAATCCTTTTAATTCATTCGGAGTAGAGGATAAGGTGCACGGCTATATTTGGCATATCGATAAGTTTGGAAATTGTATCAGTAATATCAATAAAGAACTTTTTGAAAGAGTAGGGAAGGGGCAAGCATTTTTAATAGATATTAAAGGACAACAAGCAACTTCGATGATTACACATTACGATGAAAAGTCAGGCGGAGCCATGTTGGTATTTTTTAATTTTTTAGGCTTATTAGAATTCGCCATCAGCAACGGCAGCGCTACGCAACTTCTTGGTTTGAACAGAAATGATAAAGTAATTATCAGATTTGGAAAAGCAATTTAGGAAATAAAAATTCTAAATTCTAAATTCTAAATTCTAAATTCTAAATTCTGAGTATAAGTAGAAAGCAAATCAAAAATCGTAAATCGTAAATCAAAAATCGAAAATGGTCACGCGTATTGTAAAAATGAGTTTTAAGCCTGAAATGGTAGAGGAATTTAAGCTATTATTTGAGCAATATAAAATGCAAATAGCCAGCACTGAAGGTTGCATTTCTTTAAGAATGTTACAAGAGCGCAATACAACAATTTTTTTTACTTATAGCGAATGGAAAAGTGAAGCATATCTTGAGCAATACAGGCAATCTGACTTGTTTGCCACAGTGTGGAGCAAAACAAAAACATATTTTAATGCTAAGGCTGAAGCATGGACAAATGATGTTTTATATAATAGCCAAACAATTTAATGACAGCCTTTGATGCCTTAAAGGTAAAGCCGTTTCGACAGTTTGTAACGGCACGTTTTTTCTTGATTTTTTCGGTGCAAATGCAAAACTTAATGTTGAGTTGGATGGTATATGATATTACCAAAGATCCACTTTCATTAGGATTGATAGGTATTGCAGAAATTATTCCATTTCTAAGTGTGGTATTGTTTGCAGGCAATATGGCTGATAAATTTAGCAGAAAGAAAATGGTTTTTTGGGCGAGCTTGTTAATCACAAGTTCAAGCGTTTTTTTATATTATTTATCGGCAAACCAAAGTAGTTTTGCACCTGCTTTTTTGCTTACATGTTATTATACTGTAGTAGTGTTGATAGGCTTTGGCAGAGGTTTTTTTGGCCCAGCATCGCAAGCTATGGTGCCTAATTTAGTACCTGCCGATGTGTTTGCTAATGCTACAACTTGGAACACAACTGCTTTTCATATTGCATCAATTATAGGTCCGGCAGTGGGTGGTTTACTATTTGGCTTTGGTGGTGCTTATGTTGGTATGCCCGTAATTATTATACTGCAAGCGATATCTTTACTTTTATATTTTACCTTAAATTATACGCAAGTGTATGGGCAAAGTAGCAATGAGCCTATCTTTAAGCGCCTTTCAGGTGGTATTAAATTTGTATTTAGCAATCAAGTAATTATTAATTCGCTTTCGCTGGATTTGTTTGCGGTTTTATTTGGTGGCGCTACTGCCTTGCTGCCTGTGTTTGCTGCCGAAGTTTATCATTGTGGCGCCCAAGGTTTAGGCATGCTTCGCTCTGCGCCAGCTGCTGGTGCAGTGCTTATGGCCGTGGTGTTAATGTGGAAACCTCCTGGCAAAGGCGCTGGTAAAATATTATTAGCCTCTGTGGCGATGTTTGGTGTATGTATGATTGTGTTTGCGCTGAGTAAAAACTTTTATCTTTCACTTGCTGTGCTTGCCCTAAGTGGCGCTGTTGATAATGTTTCTGTGGTAATTAGACAAACCTTAGTGCAAATGAACACCCCTGATGAAATGAGAGGAAGAGTGGCTTCGGTAAATAGTGTTTTTATAAGTTTAAGCAACGAAATTGGTTCATTTGAAAGCGGTTTAGCGGCTAAGATTTTTGGACTAATTCCATCTGTTATTTATGGCGGATTGGCCACTATTGGCGTAGTTGGTGTTACCGCCAAAATTGCACCTAAGTTGAGAGAGATGGATATGTGACCAATGTGCCAATTGAACAATTACGCAATGAAACAATTCAATTTTAAAATGTGATAATTTCAAAATGGGAGATTTATGTAGTGTTAATCTTTCTAGGCGAGCGGCCGCTTTTATGCACATGAGGCCTTGGTAGGTTGAATTTAAAAATCTTTGAATCTGTGGCTTCGGCTCTGTGGCAACTCAATTTGAAAATGAAGCAATGTGAAAATTTGAAATTGAAAAGTCCTCTGCTACCATTGCGACTTCTTTGCGTCTCTGCGTTGAAAAATCTTTTAATCTGTGGCTTCGGCTCTGTGGCAACTCAATTTGAAAATGAAGCAATGTGAAAATTTGAAAATGAAAAATCCTCTGCTACCATTGCGACTTCTTTGCGTCTCTGCGTTGAAAAATCTTTGAATCTGTGGATTCGGCTCTGTGGCAACTCAATTTGAAAATGAAGCAATGTGAAAATTTGAAATTGAAAAGTCTTCTGCTACCATTGCGACTTCTTTGCGTCTCTACGTTAAAAAATCTGTGAATATGTGGCTTCGGCTCTGTGGCAAATCAATTTGAAAATGAAGCAATGTGAAAATTTGAAAATGAAAAGTCCTCTGCTACCATTGCGACTTCTTTGCGTCTCTGCGTTAAAAAATCTTTTAATCTGTGG
>CAIKXD010000103.1 GCA_903831265.1 uncultured Bacteroidota bacterium | reverse complement strand
CTTTCAATTTAGTCCAATTGCGGCCAAGCCTTATTGTACTAGTTTCAAGTTGTATCGGCATTAACCATTGTAAATTTATTAAACAGCTTTGGGCTATTTAATAAATACAATTGGTATAAAGCGCGAAAATAGTTGCATGCACAAAATGACAGTGTTTGATTTAAAACTGCTGTGCTTAATTTTAAATAGTTTCCTGCTGAATGACAATTAGTGTAAATTATGCGCAGGATGCACGCGCTAGTATTTTTGTCTTTCAGGAGGAATCTTTTTTTTTGATGCATTGTGCTAAAAAATAAAGCGCGAAAATAGTTGCAGGCATAAAATGGCAGTGCTTGATTTATAACGGTAGCGCTTACTTTTAAATAGTTTCCTGCTGAATGACAATTAGTGTAAATTATGCGCAGGATGTGCGCGCTGGTATTTTGTCTTTCAGGAGGAATCTTTTTTTTTGATGCGTTGTGCTAAAAAACAATACCGATTACACTTTCAATTTAGTCCAATTGCGGCCAAGCCTTATTGTACTATAGTTTCAAGTTGTATCGGCATTAACCATTGTAAATTTATTAAACAGCTTTGGGCTATTTAATAAATACAATTGGTATAAAGCGCGAAAATAGTTGCAGGCATAAAATGGCAGTGCTTGATTTATAACGGCAGTGCTTAATTTTAAATAGTTTCCTGCTGAATGACAATTAGTGTAAATTATGCGCAGGTTGTGCACCAGTTTTAGATTGAAATTAAGACTTGCGCGAGGGATTGCGCCATTTGTTTGAGCTCTTTTTGTTGCGTTGGGTTAGCGTTGCAAAAAAGCGAGTGGCAAAAGCACGACCGCCTTGCAATTTTTTTTTGTAATTGGCTTTTAAGGGTATTGAATTTTAATTAAAAAAAATTGAAAGGTGGACGCGCCTAACAGAGGATGCTTGTAAATTAATGTCCACCTGCCTTTACCTGATCAAATGCTATGCCTTGTTTTTGCAAAAAAATCTTAACCGCAAGAGCTTAAATGTTTGGATATGCCTTTGCCAAAACTGGTATTTTGTAAAAATTCTTATCATTCTTTTATAGGCTCTAAGAAATCTAAATACTTGAAATTGTAAAATATACGTTTTCACTGAAGTAATTTACTCTAAATTTGAAGAAAGATTTTTACTTTCGCCACCCGAAACATAGCAGTTGAATATGAAAAAAAAAGTTGATAAAGAAATACTACAAAAGTTTTTTCACGCGGCCTTTTCAGTGGATAATGTGGTATTTGGTTTCGATGAGTCTGATTTAAAAATATTACTTATTTTTAGAGGTGCTGAGCCTTACAAAGGCATGTGGGCATTGCCTGGTGATTTGGTTTATTTAAAAGAAGATTTGGATATTGCTGCCCAACGCGTATTAAATGATCTCACCAGTTTAGAGAACATTTTTATGGAGCAAATCCATACCTTTGGTAGGGTCAACCGCCATCCTTTTGGCCGTGTAATTACAGTGGCCTATTATGCTTTAATTAAAATCAGCGATTACAATATCAATGCTTCCTCATGGGCTGAAAACGCCATGTGGTTTTCTATTAATCAGCTGCCCAATTTACCTTTTGATCATGCCGAAATAATCGAATTTGCTAAAAATGCATTCAAAGAAAAGGCACTGAGACAGCCAATTGGCATTGAATTACTTCCAAAAAATTTTACACTTACGCAACTTCAACATCTTTTTGAAGCCATACAGGAGACAAAATTTGATACCCGAAATTTCCGCAAAAAATTCTTGTCCATGGGCTTATTAATAGATACCAATAAAAGATCTAACGGCAGTGCGCATCGACCTGCAACCCTCTACCGTTTTGACTTTACAAAATATAATAAACTCCAAAAATCTGGATTTTCTTTCCATCTGTAAACGAAAAGATATTTCTATTTAAACATCAATTCGATTTAAACAAACACCTTCCTTTTTTACCTCAATGGAATCCTTTTACATTGAGTGATAAAAATTTTAACTATCTGCTTATCAATTAAATAAGCTATATAAACTTGTTCAAAATTAAATATTGTATTTTTTACAATAACTTAATTATATTTGTACAAAATATTAAACAAGATGAAAAAAATAAAACATTTACTCATTATTACAGCATGCCTTTTAAAATCAATCGGCATAAATGCTCAGTCTGCGGGATCTATTCCTGTTCAAAATTTGGTGCTTAACCAATTAGATTTACCAGTAACCTTTGATGATCTTAATGTTGATCATACAGTAACTGATTTTGGAGGAAACGCTACAGTTATTGGCTTAGACCCAATGAACGCAAATGATTCAGTTGCTATTACAACAAAAAGCAATACCGCTCAATTATGGGCTGGTACTACCATTGGTACTAATTTAGGTTTTGCTAATGTGATTCCTTTTACCACTACAAATCACAAAATGACTGTTGCTGTTTATTCACCTGATGCTGGAATTCCAGTGAGATTAAAAGTTGAAGTGCACGGACAACCTACCCAAACTGTAGAAACTGAAGCTATGACAACAGTAGCCAATACCTGGGAAGTATTAACTTTTGACTTTGATAACCAAGCTGCTGGTACTGCTGCCTTCAATGCTGCTTACGCTTATGATATGGCATCTATTTTCTTTAACTTTGGTACTGATGGTGCTACCGCTGGAACTAAAACTTATTATTTTGATGATGTAATGTTAGCGCAAGCCACAGGTCCTGCTCAAATTGAT
>CAIKXD010000102.1 GCA_903831265.1 uncultured Bacteroidota bacterium | reverse complement strand
TCATCACCGGCATCAATTAAATCGGCAACCAAATTTAAATCCCCATTCAAAACTTGTTCGCATAAAAAAGATTCAATGGCCGATTTTTGCAGTTTACTGCCACGCTTAAAAAGTGATTGCATGGCTGCAAGATCTATTACTGGCTTTTGCTCTTGTAGTTGTAATGCGATTAAATATAACAAAGCCCCTTCTACTGTAAAACCAAGGTATCCACTTAAATCTTTAACGTAGCGGCTCAACCAACCCTTACTTTTTAAACGGTTGTAAGGGGCATTTATAATATCAGAAGCTAAATACGTTTTAAGTATTTCGTGTTTTAATAAATCATCCAACAACAATTCATTTTCTCCTTTTTGCCAAACTTCATTCGCTACTAATTTAAAAAACAGTTGTTCCTCAGTGCTAAAAGTTTTTAACCAATCGTGCCAAATATTTAAATGCTTTATTCCTTTTTTGGGAAGTGTTTTGCCATTGTATATTTCTAAAAATAAACGCAGTATTAAGGGATTGTTGATTTGATTGTAAATAGCTCTATCAAAACCTGCTATCTCATCAAAATTAAATTGTGGCTTAAATTTGGCTTTATCTTTTGTTGCATAATTTTCCCAAGCGCCTTTCATTTCTTTCATGTCAAGGGCCGTCAGCCAAAAAGAATACGCACTTAATCCTGTTTCATTGTCCTTATTTTCTCCAAAAAGTAAATCTTGCTCTTTTTCAGAAACGAGGTATCGATTTAATTCGGCTTTTGTATTTGCTCTATTGGTAAGCACAAACTTTAAACTACCGGGCACAAATACTTTGCTCAAATCAATTATTTCTTGCCAAATTTCTTCCGCATTATTCGCTTCATTTAATCCATCAATTAAAATAAAAGTTGGCTCTGCTTGAGTTCCTGCAATTGAGATGTAATTTTCTAATCCTTTTTCAAAATCTAAATTTAATAAATAATTAATTTGTTGTTTTAATGTTGGCTTTTCCATTCGGCCGGCACGTATTAACAAACTTGGTAATTGGCGTTCGGTATATTGTCTTTGTATTTCAGCCAATAAATTAGTTTTGCCACTGCCGGCTTCTGCCACTATAAAAAAAATATTTGCTCTAGCTCCAATCCATTCGCGCAACATAAATTCTATTTCTTCACGGTGCTGGTAAATCCCGGGTATTATCTTTTTTTCAGCAATGAGTGTATGTAACAATAACTTATTTTCTTCAGCTATCCGTTTTAAAAATTCGTCCTTCGTAAAAGCTTCTGGAGTATATGGTGTCTCTTTTTGTTTATCGCGAAGTAATAAATTTAATTTCTCCAATATTTTACCAGAAGTCTGTTTTTCGGTGCCTTCAGGACTAAAGAACTTGATTGTTTTACCTGTGTAAGATTCGTAGGTTAATAGTTGTTCTTTATCTTCTTTTGCTAAAGAAACCTCGCCGGGCACAATAAAAAATGGTAAAATGTCCATAGCATTTCCCTCTGGATTTTCTATCCAAACATGAGCAGATTTTTGGATGCCCTTTTCCACCAAAGCAATTTCTGCTGATTTCAACAAATAGGTTTCTCCATGCTCACATTTATAAATGGGGTATTGTTGCGTGAAACTCATTTGTTCCAGTAGTTCTCTGAAAATAGGAAAGTACACTTCCCAATGGCTTATAGAATCGCTTTCATCAAGCGTAAGGCCATGACCAAGATAACGATTTCTGAAATTAATCAGCATACCAATTGCTGTTGCCTCTTGTTTTTTCAATTGAATGTCGCCATTCGCATCATTAATTTCAATCTCACCTTTGAAAAGTTTTCTTTTTTTTCCGGACTCAACTAAATCATAATAACTAAGTAAATCTGAGCAGAAAAACGAATGATTATTTTCTTTCAGATAAGATAAGGTTTCTCGAATATACTGGTTCCAAGATCCAAAAGAAGGCTCAGCCAATGCTTGTTGAAACAATGCCACCATTTTTTTATCTTTTAGTTCACTATTGAAAAACTCGGATGCTGCAATTAAACCCAAATATTTTATATAATTTAAAAAGGTGTCTTTAAGCAAATTGATTTTAGTCCATGCATGTTTTTCTAATAAAGTTCGTTTTAATGGATAGGCAATTACATAAGGAAGCGAATTAATTAGTTCTAAATCTTCAGCTGATAATTGAATGACACTATTTGTTAAACTTTTTTTTGCAATGGCAAATCGTTTGCGATCTCCTAAGGAGAAACCTAATTCTTTTATATCATCTTCTGATAATTCAATGAGCAAATCAACAGATGTAATATCGTTTTGCTGCAATATGTCAGCGTATTTTTCAAGCTGGTTTAAGGTTAGCCAATTTAATAGTTGATCCATAGAACTTATTTATATAGAGTTTTTTTATAAGAAAATAGTAAAATTGGCATCCAAATTAAAGCAATCTAATTAGTTGGCTTTTTGAAAAGATTTAGGTACCCTTTTATAGTATAAATATAATGCTTTTTTGATTTCGTCTCTTTTTTTTAAGTATTGTTTGGGATGCACCTATTTGTTTTCATTTTGCCGATGCAGTTGATCACACGCAATATAAAACAATGTGTCTTTTAATCTGCCTATAACAGCACACACTGTTATAGGCAGATTGTGTTAAATCACTTTGATACATTCTCCTCTTTTTCTTCAGGTAATTTAGCTTTAATTTCAGCAAATACACTCAATAAATCTTCAGCGGTGGGGTACCTTAAATTAATTATTCCAATTGTTTTTTGAATCTAAAAAAGGCGAGGAAAGCCATGTTTTACCACCTCTGCCTTCTTCTGACTTAAAATAAATTAAAGAATCGTCTTTTATGGTAAACTGAATAGGGTTATCAAAATGACCCTCGTAAGAGTAATCTTCACTATACTTTATTTTATCGTCTTTTAATATTATACTACCGGTTGATTCCTTCAAAACCCCTTTAAAAACAGTTTTAATTTCATAACTTTCAGAATGTCCATTTTCAACATACTTTTCCTTTAAATACCATAAATTACCAAAAATGGAATCTGAAAAAATCCATTTTTGATATTCAATGTTGTAGTAGACTTTCCAAGAATCGCCCATTGGAACATCCTTCCGTTCAAACGAATAGGTTGGCCTAAACAAGTATCCTATTAAGAAAAGAAAACATGCAAAAATCAAAACAACAACAGCACAACCACCAGAACTTTCTTCTTTATATGGTATAAAAACCCAAATTCCTCTTGACATCGATAATTTATTTAATAATTTACACTTAAACTGATAACTATTTACAACCTGCTTTAATCTGCATTAATGATTCAACTTATAAATAACATTAATTAGAGAATTATGTAACTTTTCATAAACGATACTTTCTCTATATGATATTACATCTCGATCATTGATAAATTTTAAGAAAAATTCTTTTACTCTTAATTGCGGGAAATGATTCTGCTGAAAATCTACAACTTCATCAACATATAATCGTATCGCTTCATCTATTAATGGAATAATGTCAGAACTATTAATATGACCGTCTTCCAAAGCTCGTATTATTAAATATTTAGGTGGTTCATTATGCGGTCCCATTCCACACCATCCAAATTTTGGATATTGTAATAAACTTTCTGCTTTTGAATAATGTTCATGTGAAAGATACGTGTAAAAAGCCTGATCAACAGATATAGTAATAAATAACGAAAGTATAAATTTCGCTTTATTCTCTATACTTATATGAGCTAAATCTGATTGACAATTATCCCATTTAGGCCCGCCAAAAAACCTGTATTCCTTTCCAAAAATATTATGAGACGAAAGATGCAAGCCTAATAGGTCCTTTTTAAATTGAGTATGATAGTATGTTTTCATTTTTACGTTTTTATTTTTATTGATTCATAACTTAATATTTATAATGCACATCCTTATTTGTACTAGTCAAAAATAATCAATACAACTTTACCATTTAAAAATAAGATACGTTACTTAATTAGCTGTTCACTCTTTTCTTTTGCTTCTATTAAAGTTTCTTTAACACTGCCACCAGTATAGTGCACATATGCTAAAAACACAATAAAAATAGCACAGGCCCAAAAGAACAACTTAAATAGTTTTTTTATTAATAAAAAAATAATTATCACACATGCTATTCCAGCAATTATCATGTATGCAGGATTTGATAAGATAGTAGTCATTAAATTTTCCATAGTTGTTTATTTTAATTATAGGTAATAAAGTAAATTTCTACCCTTCTATTTTTTTGTTTTAAACTCGCATTCGTATTATCATATTTTGGATTGCTCTCGCCCAAACCCTTTGCAGTAATTGCACTGGAAATACTATTATCAATAAGATAATTTTTAACTGCCTCTGCTCGCTTTTGAGATAAATTTAAATTATAATCGTCCTTACCAACATCATCGGTATAACCTTCTATTTTTATATTATAGTTTTTGTTTTGTTTTATTAAAT
>CAIKXD010000101.1 GCA_903831265.1 uncultured Bacteroidota bacterium | reverse complement strand
TAATTGAGCTACCGCCTACAATGGATGTTTAGTTTTTGGAATTGTTGGTGAAAAACACCAACAATGGTGCAATTTAACCACAAAGGACACAAAGAAAATACCTCACAAAGTATACAAAGAATATCCTTCATACTTTTTGCCATAATTTCTTTAATGTTGTTGAACGATTCTCTCACCTAGTAAAAAACCGTAATTTGAAAAAATCACAAATTTACAGAACCAAATAATTTATCGTTTTAAACTCCTTTTCATAGGTAATTATTCCAGTATCTTTTTCTCCACTTCTCAAATATTTAAGCCGAATTCTTTCAATAAGGAACCCTTCCGCATCATAACGATATGAGATCACCTCTTGTTTTGTTTCACCCCAAGAATAATATTTTTTTTCTTCAACTATATTATTCCTAACATATTTGCATATTGATGAATCTTCAGGATATTCGAAAATGTCGTCATCGTCTTTTAAATAACTATAATCATAATAATCTCTGAAAACCCTAATCAATGTATCCAATTTGTATTTAAATCTAAAACTTTTTACCAATTTATTCTTATTGTTTGTTATAATAGAGTCCTTAATGGTTCCCATATTATTTATTTTATAATGGCCCTTTTCCAAGCCAAACCCATATATAATATCACCATTACAATAAGAGCTAAAATCCCCAATATCATAAGTAAAACCATATGGATCCTTATTATCTGTACTCATTCCTTCAACTTTCTTTAAGTTATTATTTTCAGTAATATATTTAAGCAATAATCTTCCAGAATCATTGTAAATATATTCTGTCACTTCTTTCTTAGGAATAGAAATATAATTAGAATTTGAATCTAGGGTTCCTATTGCATTGAAATAAACTTTCTTTTTTAGTCTCTTTATTGTATCGTAATAAAATATAGTAGAATCTAGTATTCTAGTTCCATTAGCGTATATATTATATTCTTTGATCAATAATTTGTCTTGATCATATATTTTAATTGAAGAAGGGTATTTAATTTTATCTGATATTTCACCTTCTTGATACTGTGTAATCCAGATATAGTTGGAGTTTTCACTTTGTGTAACATTAGATGCGTTGTTGGTTGGTTTGCAACTAACTAATATTGCACTAAAAAAAAACAAGCATAATAATTGATTGAAAGGCATATAAAATTTATTTGTTCCCACCTAATTCACTCCCTTCACCGATTTAAGCGCTGGATAAATGCCCGTCAACAAACCTAAGCCTAAAGCAGTGCCACTTACTAGCAGTACATCGTTCAAAATGAGTTTTACTGGATAGCTTTCGACAATGGCACCTGTTAGTTTTACGAAGCCATACTCTTGCTGGGCCCATACCATGCCAATGCCGAAGATTAAACCTATTAAACAACCGATGAGGGCTATTAAAACCCCATTGCTAAAGAAGATGGTGCGTATGAAGGAATGGTTAGCGCCCATGCCTGTGAGGGTTTTTATATCGCTTTGCTTTTCTATCACCAACATGGTTAAACTACCCAAGGCATTAAAAGCCGCTATTAACAATATAAAAGTAAGGATGGCATAGCTCGCCCATTTTTCGCTCTTAAACATTTTGTATAAAGAGGCTTGTTGCTGCATGCGGTTTTGCACCTTGTATTTAGGACCTAAAGTTTCTTGAATTTTTTCTATCGTTGATTCAATTGCTTTTGGGTCTTTTAATTTCAATTCAATAGAGGTTAACATCTGCTCGCGCTCGAACAATTCTCTTGCAAACTGCAAAGGCACGTATACGTAGCGGTTGTTTACTGTTTCGTCCATGGTAATAACGCCCGAAGGTTCTATCTCCATTTGGTTAATCGCATCAGGATCGCCTACACTGTAGTCGCCACGCTTGGGTGTGATAAAGGATAACAAACTAAAAGGACCATTGATATTGGCATTCACTTTTTGACTGATGCCAGCCCCTAAAATCACATAGTTGATATTATTTTTCGAAATCAAGGCCTCG
>CAIKXD010000100.1 GCA_903831265.1 uncultured Bacteroidota bacterium | reverse complement strand
CCTTGCAAAAAGCAGAAACACACTATGCCCAATTTGATAAAAAACGCATCGCCCAAAACGATGCAGCAGAGGGCGAATTTGAAAAAGCAATTAAAAACTTGCCAAGCCCTAAAAAGAAGTGATTATGAAACAAGGTTGGGAAATAAAACGGCTTTCCGAAATAGGCAAAGTTTATAACGGAAATAGTATTAACGAAAAAGTTAAGAAGGATAACTATTCAGACCTTGAAGATGGAATTCCATTCATTGCAACAAAAGATATTAGTTACGAAAGCGAAATTGATTATGAGAATGGAATTAAAATTCCTTTCGCTGAAAAATCTTCGTTTAAAACTGCATCTAAAAACACAGTTCTAATATGTGCAGAAGGTGGAAGTGCTGGTAGGAAAATTGGTTTTACAAATCAAGAAGTTTGCTTCGGTAACAAGTTATTTGCCTTGGCTACAAACAAAAACATTGAAAGCCGCTATGTTTACTATTACTATTTCAGCGAAACATTTCAAAAACATTTTGCAGTAGAAATGGCTGGAATCATTGGTGGAGTTTCAATGAATAAATATAAAGATTTAGAAATTCCCCTTCCACCTCTTCCCGAGCAACAACAAATAGTAAGTATCTTAGATGAAGCCTTTGCCGCCATAGCCAAGGCGAAAGCCAATGCCGAGCAGAATTTGAGGAATGCTAAGGAGGTGTTTGAGAGTTATTTGCAGGGGGTGTTTGAGAATCCCAGGGACAATTGGGAGAAAAAGAAATGGGGGGATTTATGTGCTTTTGTGAGAGGCCCTTTTGGAGGTAGTTTGAAAAAAAATATTTTCAAAGAAGAAGGCTACGTTGTTTATGAACAGAAACACGCCATTCACGACCATTTCAATCAACTTCGTTATTTTATTGATGAAGAAAAATTCAATGAGATGAAAAGGTTTGAATTGAAGCCATTTGATATAATAATGAGTTGTTCAGGTGTAACTTTGGGTAGAGTGGCTGTTGTTCCTAATGGAATAAAACGAGGAATAATAAATCAAGCATTATTAAAATTAACGCCGAAGAAAAATGTGTCTGTACATTTTTTAAAACATTGGCTTAGAAGTAGCATTTTTCAAAAAATAATTTTCGATTATTCCGGCGGTGCGGCTATACCTAATGTTCCTTCTGCAAAAATCTTAAAGGATATTATTATTCCCCTTCCGAGTTTAGAAGAGCAGAACAAAGTTGTAGATGTAATAGAATTGATGTTTGCCGAAACCAAGAGATTAGAAGCCATTTACCAGCAGAAAATCAATGATTTAGAGGAGATGAAGAAATCAATTTTGCAAAAGGCATTCAGTGGCGGTCTGAACTATGATTCTTTTGATTGATTTGATTTTCTTTGATTAGGGTACTTATCTTGATCATTTGTGGTATCATTCAATCAAGAAAATAAAAGAATCACCGTTCAGACAATGATCGGGGTGATTTGATTTTCTTTGATTAGGGTACTTATCTTGATCATTTGTGGTATCATTCAATCAAGAAAATAAAAGAATCACCGTTCAGACAATGATCGGGGAGATTTCATTTTCTTTGATTAGGGTG
>CAIKXD010000099.1 GCA_903831265.1 uncultured Bacteroidota bacterium | reverse complement strand
TTCTTTTGCAGATTTAAAACAAACACTGTACTTTTTTGTGCAAGAAATGTTTGGAACCGATGTGAAGGTTCGCTTCCGCCCTTCTTACTTTCCATTTACAGAACCGAGTGCAGAAATGGATATCAGTTGCCTGATTTGTGAAGGTAAAGGCTGTAATGTTTGTAAAAAAACAGGTTGGGTAGAAATTCTAGGTTGTGGGATGGTACACCCCAAAGTATTAGATAATTGTGGTATAGATAGCAATAAATACACAGGATTCGCATTTGGGATGGGTGTAGAAAGAATTACCATGTTGAGCTACCAGATTAAGGACCTTAGGCTATTTAGCGAGAATGATATTCGCTTTTTAAAACAATTTACACCGGTCACCTAAAGCAAATACTGTAAAGGGTTACAGCGTTTTTATTGTTCATTAAATAATTCAAAAACCAACATTTACTGTTGGTTTTTTTATTGGCATCATAATTGAAAATTCATTTAGATAAACCTTAAATGAATGCTCATGAAAAAAAACAGCTTATTGCTCAGCCTTTTACTTGTTGCGCTAATAATGGGTTCTTGTTCTACATCAAAAGAAGCCCGTAATTACAAAAATAATATTGATGGTAATTGGCAACTCCAAACAGTAGTCACGGAAGGAATTATCGGAAAAGTAAAGTCCCAGATTTTAAATGAAGCGGATGTAAACTGTTTTATTGGCAGTGGCTGGACTTTTAATCGCAACAACAATCTTGGTAGTTATACTATTAATCAAAATGCGGGAGAATGTGTAGGAGTAACAAGAAACCTGAGATGGTCTATTTATGAAGCTAAAGACCAACCTAAATTATTTCAGTTCAAAAAATTAGATAGTAAATTAAAAGAAATAGAAGAGGGCAATGCAGGGTATCGTTTTACCATTCTTCAATTAGACAATACTACTATGAAACTTAGAAACGACCTTCTGTTTGAGGGTAAGCAAGTTTCGTTTATCTACAATTTTGTAAAAAATTAATGAGATTAAAAATACTACAATGAAAAATTTATTTTCTAAAACATTTTTATTTGCAACAACTGTAGCGTTGATAGTGAGTAGTTGCGATGCAACTAGGCGTATGAGCAAACAGGATAAGGGTGTGGCTGCAGGAGCTGCAAGTGGTGCTGTAATTGGGGGCATTCTTGGAAACAATGTGGGCGATAAGAATAATACAGCCATTGGTGCAATTATTGGAGCTGCCGTGGGAGGAGTGGCAGGCGGAATAATTGGAAATAAAATGGATCGTCAGGCAGAAAAAATTAAAACAGAAATACCTGGAGCTAAAGTGGAAAGAATAGGGGAGGGCATTAGAGTAACATTTGACGAAGCCAATCCTGATGGGTCTAAAGCAGGAGTTTATTTTGCTACCAATAAATATAATATTGATGCCAATTCTAAATTAGCCCTTGATAAAATGGTAAGCATTTTTAAAGAATATCCGGAAACCAATTTGCTGGTTGAAGGACATACCGATGATGTGGGGCGAGAAGTTTACAATCTAAGTTTATCAGAACGCAGGGCATTAGCTGTAACAAATTATTTAAAAACGACTAGTATGGAATCCTCCAGGATAATAACAAAATGGTATGGAGAAACACAGCCAATTGTTGATAATAACACTGCAGAATCCAGATCGTTGAATCGCAGGGTAGAGTTTGTAATAACAGCCAATCAAAAAATGAAAGCTGAGGCGAAAGCCGATGCAGACGCAAAACAGTAATAATTAGGATATCTGCCAAACGATTTAGAAGGATTCTTTAACGGATTTTATTCCCAAAAAGAAATTCTATAAATCGTTTGGCAGTTTTTATTTTTGCGTATGATTAAAAATGTATGCGTTGTAGGTGCTGGAACAATGGGAAGTGGAATTGCATTGGCAGCGGCTCTCAAAAATTTTAATGTTATTCTATGTGATATTAATAGTGATGTATTGCAAAATGCTAAAAAAAGCATAGAAAAAAATCTACAATTTCTATTTGATAAACAAAAAATTTCGGCCGAACAAAAACTGAGTTGTTTACAACATATTGTATTTGTCTCTGCTATCAATGAATGTAAAGCAGATCTTATTATAGAAGCTATCATAGAAAAGACAGAAATAAAAGAAAGTCTCTTTAACCAATTAGCAGCCATCAACTCTTCCCATTCAATATTGGCCAGTAATACGTCTTCTTTGTCTATTTCTCTGATACAAAAAAATATTCCTAATCCTCAAAGGGTTGCTGGATTACATTTTTTTAACCCGGCTCATGTTATGAAGCTGGTGGAAGTAGTAAAAGGGGCCCAAACCGATGACACTGTTGCTAAAAAATTAATGGGATTTTGCCGGCAAATAGATAAAGTGCCTGTACTCTGTTCAGATGCCCCGGGATTTATTGTGAACAGGGTTGCCCGTCACTATTATCTTGAAGCCATGTTTCTCGTAGAAAATAAACTTGCTACTATAGAAAATGTAGATGCCGCTATGGAGGCCGCGGGCTTTAAGATGGGGCCTTTTAAACTGATGGACTTAATAGGAATGGATGTAAATTTGGCTGTCTCAACTTCTTTATACGATGCTTTTAATAAGGCCGAAAGATTTAAACCATCTTCTCTGCAGATAGATAAAGTAGCC
>CAIKXD010000098.1 GCA_903831265.1 uncultured Bacteroidota bacterium | reverse complement strand
TGGGCAGAGGAGCCTGTTTTTACAACTCTTAATTTAAGCATAAACCAACCTTAGTGCGGTAAAAATCGTAAAATATTTTTATAAAACACTTTGATTGAAGCAATTACATTTTTTTAGGGTTAAAAGAGGTACAAGTCAGGACTATTTTTTTTACTTGACACTATGGGACGAATACCAGCCTATAACAGCACCTAAAAAAATGGCGGGGTAGTGCGAATATAAACAGTTTTGCAGCTACTGAACATTGTGCGTTTAAACAGTTTTGTGCGTATACTCCGCCACTTATTTTTTTTCCTTGGTTGGCGTCCCATGTCTCCTATCCCATCGCTCGTATCCTCCGAGTGATAATAATTTGAGGCCTCTGGCCTGCATAAAAAAATACAGTATTATCCCCAAAAATATTCCTTTTAGAATGCTTAAAAATTGAAAAAAATCATGATGGCAGGGTTAAAATGCAATTAGAATAGAAATAAAGCAGAAGAAGCCTACATGGTAATTTAACACGCGTAACACGCGCGAGTGTAGGCCAAAATCTCTTGCAATTAAAAATGATGCTGAATAGTTTCCTGTATTTAAGAAAGGTAGAATTAATAACTTATTTTAGTTTGAATTATTAAACAATATGATTGAAAGAATGCTGTAGTCATATTGTCGTCTAATTTTGATATTTCTTCAAAGGACTTTTTCAGTAAATCCTCGTTTTTTTGGGGGATTGCAAAATAATATGTATTATTCCACACCTTTGAAGTTGCCTTTACAACATAACCTATTGAGGATTTGTTAGTTTCACGTAAAATTTCAAAATACTCAAATGAATAATTAGTTATATCGAATTTGATTGGGTTGTTTACAATGTATCCTCTTTTGTTATCTAGGCCACTTTCTATCTGTACTTTGAAACCCTTAGACATATATAGATACTCTTCTTCTGTAGTACTAGATATTAAACCAAAACTTGGGCTATTTGCTTCTTTTCTTGGGTTTACTGATTGAGTCTGTGCATATGTGTTAATAGACAGCAGCGTTGATAATGCAATTAATAGTTTTCTCATTGTTAAAATTTTTCTTTGGGTTTATCAATATCTTTATTATTTCCGTTTATTAGGCATTGTGCGTGTCTTATTGCTTTTATTATGCGCTTATCCATATCAGCCTGTTCTGTTTGAAAAATTATCTCAAAGCCCATTCCGTTCAAATTGCCCATCGCTGTTGATTGAAATTTTGATTTCTGATTTTTGGGTATTATCGACAATCCGAATTTGCCCTTTTTACCTATATCCCTCACCTCCAATTTGGTAAGGTCAATGTCCTTTAAATCAACCTCAAAACGAGTAATAGTATCTTTTAATTCAAAGTTTTCATTCATACCGATTTCCTTGATTATAAGTCTATTTTCCCTGAATGATGCATGATATTTAGACGGAGGTAAAAGTCTGCCTCCAATTGAATTAATTTTTCCAACAATCCAGTCTTTTGTTTCGTCTATAGTAGCGTCTGAGGAATCAGCGCATTGTGCTTTCAAGTTTAATGTCTGCATCAAAAAAATTACTAAAAGTACTTTAAAACAATTTTTCATTGAAGTTATCTTTATCGTTGAACGTTTGTAGTTTAGGTTATTAACCATAATTGTTGGTGAAGACCTGCTAGATTTAAAGGTTGTTAAATAATAAATGAAAATGATTTTCATTTAAGACTTTTTGAACATCTTTAAACCTCAGATAAATTAGGCCTTTAAAACAACTCTCATGGAATAACAAAATCTATGCCAAATTTAATGACTGAGTTGTTGTAAAGATTTTATTAATTAAAATGGCATAGATTAAATACCTGTTACTCAGTAAACACGAAGTTGCGCTTCGTGTTTTTTAAATTGTTAGAGCTCCGCTCGGCTTAATAAAATTGAAGTTTAAAGCTAATAAGAGCTCAATTTATAAACCCCCGTAAACACGAAGTTGCACTTCGAGTTTTTTTAATTGTTAGAGCTCCGCTCGGCTTAATAAAATTGAAGTTAAAAGTTAATAGGATCTCTATTTATAAACAACAACAATATTAATTTTGAAGCAATAAATTCAGCACACGATTTTCAAAAATGGCCCGCAAACCATACCCACGAAAGTACAACTTGCTAAATTAAAATAAACCGAAGCACAGCTTCGATTTTATTGGGGTCTTAATCTTATAGTTTGAGTTTCTTTAGGTTTAATAAATATAATAAACCTAATTTAATTTGCAGTCTTTATCCAATGCGAAAAATACTTTCCATTAAACATTAATTTTCTCTATTGATTTCATTTTGCAAGTTTTTCATCGCTTGGATTATTTCTTCAAATGTTGGCGGATTGCCATAAATCATTTCCGCTCTCATTATTTCGTAATCTAGTTCCAATGATTTTAAAATATCGTCACTCGGAATAATACGAATACTGCCGCGTTTAAGTGTAGTGTAATCAAATCGTTTTAACCTGGAGTAATATTTTCGATGTTCAATTATTTCTTCGATAAACTCATTGTTTTGCAGTGTTGATGTAGAAAAATCTTGTCTACTAAGTTGAAATAAATCGTAATAATGACGTGACATACGTTCTGTACGCATTTTAGCTCGCTCATCGCGGTTGTATTCTTCATGCAACAACAACATTTTTTCAATTAGTGTTCGTTGTGGCAGAATTGTAAGTACCTCACAGTTTCCTTCAATATAATTTTCGTTCGAAAAATGAGTAACCAATAACGACCTCATGCTGCGTTTTATACTCGGTTCTTTGAGCGAACGAATACTAAATTCTATTTTAACTCGGTCTGGCAAATATGGATTGGGATCGAACAGTGACACAAAATTCACATATAGGGTTTGTGGGTCTGTATCTGGCATATTGGCGCGCACGGGTTCTGCCTCAATTGAATAAAGATTTTCAGGAACCTCATTATTTCGAAATTCAGCTTTTAACGCCTCCATCAATTCATTAGAAGTAAACGAACACCCTGCTCTTCTTAACTGCTCCACAAATGTTTTTGAAGGGCTTTCAGCATAAGCAATACCAACCGCCTCTGAGCTTAACGAAATATCGATGTCTTCCGAAAACCGATCTATCAATTGCCAGCCTTTGCTCAAAGAAGTTCCACCTTTAAAAGCAAAATGTTTTGCATAAGGCGTATTGAATACCAGTTTAAGTGAAAGTGTTACCCACCAATCTTTTTCTATTGCCTTTGCTGATATACCTGAAATTCTTGAGGCTTCAGTTATTGATATCAATCTTGAAGCATCATTTAAGTTTTTTAACCAATCAATCATTTTGGTGGGTTTAAAAGATTTTTGACAACAAAATCGCTCACTCTTGAAGGCACCAATCGCAAATTATACTTTAAATTTTCAGGGCTTTCTTGTTTCAAAAGCTCCATTATTCTATCCATTTGTGTCGGTGATAGTTTTTGTAAATCAAGTCCTTCTAAACCTAAAAACAACAAACTTGTAATGTCGCCTCTCATCGATAGTTTTTTGGCGGTAGTAGACTTGAATATGATAGCGTTTTTACCAATCTGAATTCTTTTTGAATTTCCAGAAGTTAAATATACCAACCTCATTGGTACTTGAGTAGATAGCCCCACTTTATTCAAAGCGTATTGTCCAGAAGGTTTTATTTTAACATGTTCCTTTTTTGCCAATGCTTCAGCTAACTGCTCAACAGACGGTAATATTTTCCCAAAAACCTTATTGTTTTTGGGTATTACATAGATTCCCTGTCCCATTCTTTCCACTTGCCCTGACTCGACAAGCCTAGAAAGTGTTTTTCGGATAGAAGTTGAAGTGCCTAATTCCTTAAAATCTGAAGGCAAAAAGACATGACCTGGCTTAAATCTATTGATTTTCTGTTCAATAATATGGCTCACCGATTCTTTCATGACACAAATATAAAAATAATTGTCATAAAATACAGCGATTTCTGTCACACTTTTTAAAATTATTGTGACTATAAGATGATGTATTTAAAATCATATCCATCTTTCGCATCCTAAGATTGATAATACTTTGAGGCCTCTGGCCTGTGTAAATAAATACAGTATTAACCCCCGTAAGCACGAATTTGCACTTCGTGTTTTTTAATCGTTAGCGCTTTGCTCAGGATTAAACACTGCACCTTCAAAACTTATAGCCTTTGTAAAATTTATTGATGACATTTGCAATATAGAGGAGAAACAATAATAATTTAATTCGATTAATTCTAATGCACGAATTTGATAGTAATAAAGTTGAAGAATACAAAACTTACAAGTGTTCAAAATGTTCATACTCTGCAGATGTTTCAGGAGAAAAGAGAAGAACAATTGAAGGTATTTTTGAAACACACGTTTGTTTAAATTGCAGGTGTGTAATTGAAGTGTGTCTCGGGGAAAGTTATCTTATAGGTAGTGAAATATTTTATAAAGAAAATGAACCTTTGTGTATGTTATGCGGAAAAAATGATACAATAGTTTGGAATAGCGAAATGTGCAAATGCCCGAAATGTGAAGGAAAAATGGATTTGACAAGATTAGAATTAAATATTTTCTCTGTTGGCAAGGTAAAAATAGTATAATAAATTATGAGATTAAGAGAAAGCCTTGACCCCCTGGTAAACACGAAGTTGCACTTCGTGCTTTTTAATTGTTAGAGCTCCGCTCGGCTTAATAAAATTGAAGTTTAAAGTTAATAGGATCTCTATTTATAAACAACAACAATATTAATTTTTAAGCAATAAATTCAGTATTCGATTTTCAAGAATGGCTTTCAAACCATATCCACGCAAGTACAACTTGCTAAATTAAAATAATCCGAAGCACAGCTTCGATTATGCTATGGCAAGCGAGCGCGGACTAAATATAGACTAATCACTAAAAAGAAAAAACGCAAGTACTTGATTTTAAATCACGCTTGCGTTTTTTTATGCGGAGACTGAGGGATTCGAACCCTCGATACACTTGCGCGTATACAAACTTTCCAGGCTTGCTCGTTCGACCACTCTGACAAGTCTCCAAAAACTGGACTGCGAAAGTAGTAAATTATTCTACACTTACTTCTTTGTGCTCCTTTTCATATTTCCTTACCACATAAAACAACACAACAAGCATTGCAGCGCTTACAAGCACGTAAAGCGTTCCACCTTGTCCAACTCCAACTGTTTCAACTGCTTGAGACATTCCGTTCTTTTGTATCATATAAGCAATAAAAACAGCGCCAGCATTGTTTACAAAATGCCCAATCATGGGCAACCATAAGCTACCGCTCCATAACAATAAATAGCCAAAAGCAGCTCCCATAAACATGCGTGGAAAAAAACCTAAAAACTGCATGTGCAATGCACTAAACAAAATGGCCGATAACCAAATGCCTAAATGTGGGTTGTTGGTTAATTTATGAAATAATGGTTGAAATAATCCTCTAAATAATAACTCCTCTCCTACTGCTGGAATAAGTGCAATCATAAATAAATTAATAAGTAAGTCGGAAGTGCCATTCATTTGCAAAAATATTTTGGTAATTGCTTCAGCTTCTTTCTCCGATTCGTGCATCCATGCTGGAGCCGGCATTTGGCTATTTAATTCGGCCATCCAATTAATTATTGGCTGCGCACAAAGCATAATTAATACAGCGCATAAAAACGAATACAACAAAGGCCTTTTACTTAATGATAAATAGGCCAATATTTTGTTGCTATCAAGTTTAGCAAATATAAAAGTGGGCACAATAAATAATCCTAAAGCCTGCATCACCTGCATCATTTTTAGCGCAGGAATCACGTTTGGGTTGGCTGTATCTTTTAAGATACCGGGGTTAGAAAGTATAGGTAATTGATAAACAGATGTGGCCACTAAAATAGAGAGTACAGAAAAAATACCAATTGATACTAAGGCAAGACCCGTTAAAATAAGTAATTTGCTTACGGCAGACTGCTGTTCGAGTATGATTCTTTGGCCCATGATTTTTATTTGATTTTTTAGGTAAAAAAAGTAGAAGCAATTGCTTACTTTTGCACAAAAATATAAATTACTTTGGTTAAAATAGGAAATATTGATTTAGGTGAATTTCCACTGCTATTAGCACCCATGGAAGATGTGAGCGATCCGCCATTTAGAGCAGTTTGCAAACAAAACGGGGCCGATTTAATGTACACCGAATTTATTTCATCAGAAGGTTTAATTCGCAATGCTGCTAAAAGCATGCAAAAGCTCGATATTTTTGATTACGAAAGACCTATCGGTATTCAAATTTTTGGTGGCGATATCGATAGCATGCGCGAATCGGCTATTATTTCGGCTAGTGTTGGTCCCGATTTGGTAGATATTAATTATGGTTGCCCTGTTAAAAATGTTGCTTGTAGAGGCGCTGGCGCTGCGCTATTGCGCGATATTCCTAAAATGGTAGCTATTACTGCCGAAATTGTAAAATCAGTAAACATTCCGGTAACCGTAAAAACACGTTTAGGTTGGGACAATGATACAAAAAATGTTCCCGAAGTGGCCGAAAGATTACAAGACATCGGCATTAAAGCGTTAACAGTGCATGGCAGAACGCGTGTGCAAATGTACAAAGGCGAAGCCGACTGGACATTGATTAGAGAAATAAAACAAAACCCAAGAATTAACATTCCAATTTTTGGGAATGGTGATGTAGATAGTCCTGAAAAGGCCTTGCACATGAAAAATACTTATGGTGTAGATGGCATTATGATTGGTCGCGCATCCATTGGTTATCCTTGGATTTTTAATGAAATAAAACACTTTTTAAAAACAGGCGAACATTTGCCTAAACCTTTGGTAGCTGAGCGTGTGGCTGTTTGCAAACAACATTTAGATTTTTCAATAAAATGGAAAAAACAAGTATTAGGCATTTTAGAAATGCGCAGGCATTATGCCAATTACTTTAAAGGTTTTTCTGATTTTAAGGAATACAGAATGCGCTTGGTAACTACAAATGATATTGATGAAATTTATCAAACTTTAGAAGAAATTAAAAACAATTACAGTCAAGCTGAAACTTTGGCTCACGTATAAATTTAAAAAAGATGAATATGAAATTTGGTGTAGTAGTATTTCCTGGATCCAATTGTGATGCAGATATGATTTATGTACTAGAAACAATTCTTAAGCAAAAAGTGGTAAAGCTTTGGCATAAAGATACCGACTTGCAAGGTTGTGATTTTATTATCTTACCTGGCGGTTTTTCTTTTGGAGATTATTTGCGTTCGGGCGCTATCGCACGTTTTTCGCCCATCATGGAAAAGGTAATTGAGTTTGCAAATAAAGGCGGCTTATTAATGGGTGTTTGCAACGGATTTCAAATTTTATGCGAAGCTGGCTTGGTTCCGGGAGCATTATTGCATAACGATAATCAAAAGTTTAATTGTAAAAATGTTTTTATTGCTCCAGAAAATTATAACACTATGGTTACGCAAGCTTGCGAAGTGTTACAACCATTAAAAATTCCAATTGCACATGGCGAAGGGCGCTATTACGCAGATGAAAATACGCTGAAGGAAATAAAAGCAAATGGTCAAATTTTGTTCAGGTATTGCGATGCAGAAGGTAATATTACACCAATGGCCAATCCTAATGGTTCGTTAGAAAATATTGCTGGCGTGTGCAATGCACAAAAAAATGTATTTGGTATGATGCCTCACCCTGAGCGCGCTGCTGATCTTAATTTAGGCAATAAAGATGGTTTGTTTATCTTTCAATCCATCTTAAAAATGGTTACAGCTTAAGTTTAAATTATACCCAGCAAATAATTCTTAGCATAAACATGTTGGTGATAACACCAACATGGAGTATAGCGCGCTGCTGATCTTAATTTAGGCAATAAAGATGGTTTGTTTATCTTTCAATCTATCTTAAAAATGGTTACAGCTTAAGTTTAAATTATACTCAGCAAATCATTCTTAGCATAAACATGTTGGTGATAACACCAACATGGAGTATAGCGCGCTGCTGATCTTAATTTAGGTAACAAAGATGGTTTGTTTATCTTTCAATCCATCTTAAAAATGGTTACAGCTTAAGTTTAAATTATACTCAGCAAATAATTCTTAGCATAAACATGTTGGTGATAACACCAACATGGAGTACAGCGCGCTACTGATCTTAATTTAGGTAATAAAGATGGTTTGTATATCTTTAAATCCATCTTAAAAATGGTTACAGCTTAAGTTTAAATTATACTCAGCAAATAATTCTTAGCATAAACAAGTTGGTGATAACACCAACATGGAGTAGGTTGTTGTTGGCGCTTCTAATGTTGTGCCGCAATAATTTTATCTAAATAGATGTTACAATAGTTAAAATAGTTTCAAAATTAAACTGTTCGGCCACCTTTGGGTTATGTTTAAACACAATTTGAGCATCCTTATACAAACGTTGAATACGGTTAAAAATAATCATATCGGCAAATTCATTTTGTTGATACTCACAAATTCCAACGCTGTTTAAAAAACTAGTATCAATTTGCTGTTGTGCCATGTCAATTTCTAATTCACATTTTGAAAGAAATTGCTCATTGTAAGCCTTGTTGTATTGGTTAAAGGAGTTAAGATACTTATGGCAAGTTAACCAACTAATTTTGGCGATGAGATGCAATTGATCTCGATTGCAGGGAAGGGTTATATTATTCATACGTTCATCATTTTACAGCGGAACTTACCTGAAAAGCTTGTTCTAACCGATTTCTATTTTCTAAATATAAGGCCCTAAAATTTTATAAAGGGCAGTTTCAGGTAAAGATTTTTGTCATTCTTTTTACTTCGTTAATAATAATCATATTGTGCAAACAGTTTATATTTTAAACACTTTCGGTACCTTAACGCAGGCCCATCAACAAGGTTTCGTTAAAAATCAGCAAAATAAACAATTGCGGTATAAGGCTTAAATCAATCGGAGAATGGATGCTGCAAAACAGCTTGCTGAAAACGGCTACACTGCAAGTATAAAAATAAGGCAAATTGAAAATAGTAATGTTCTAAAATCGATATAGCTATGTTGTACATCCCATTAAATTATAGTATGTTTGAATGTTATGAATCAAAGTAATTTATCCAACGCAAACACAAAAAATAATTGCCTAACCCTTTCGGAATCGGCAGTAATTGAGTGTTTGTTGTATTTTGATACATTCACATATCCTTTAACTTTAGATGAAATTTATAAATTTTGTACGGTAAAATGTGACTCCACTTTTACACTTGAAAGTACACTTAACGCATTGCTTAACAAAAACTTAATAAAGCAGAAGGAACTATTTTATTTTGTGAATGACGATGATAGCATTGTAGAAAGACGCATAAAAGGCAATAAAAAGGCCCAACAAGTAATGCCTAAGGCCATCAAATACGGTCGGTTTATTGCACAATTTCCTTTTGTAGAAACTGTTTTTATCTCTGGATCTTTATCAAAAAACTACTTTGATGAAAATGGAGATGTTGATTTTTTTATTATTACTAAATCGCAGCGCTTATGGCTCTGCAGAAGTTTACTTGTAGGATTTAAAAAAGTATTTCTACTTAACTCGCGCAAGTATTTTTGTGTAAATTATTTTGTTGGAAATGATAGTTTAAGTATACCTGATAAAAACATATTTACCGCTACAGAAATTGCCTCACTTATTCCTATCAATAATTTTAATGGCTACGCTAATTTTATAGAACACAATCAATGGATTTATAAAAACCTACCGAATTTTAATATCAGTAAAAACATTAATGCCCCAAATTTAAATGAAACAAGAGTAAAAATATTAAGCGAAAAGCTTATGGGTAAAAGCCTAGGCGATTTTGCAGATAAACAATTATTTAAACTCACACTTAGTATTTGGCAAAAAAAATTCAAGCACTTCAACAAAACCGATTTCGATTTAAATATGCGTTCGCGCAAAAATGTGAGTAAACATCATCCAAGCGGATTTCAACAAAAGGTGCTTAATAGCTGGGCATTAAATAAAGAAAACTATTGTAAAAAGCATCAAATATATTTTACAACCCTATGAAAGTGCTCGTTACACATTCTTACTTTTTACGTTTCGATCCTAAACAATGGGAGTTGCAGCAACCTTATGCGCCGCTAGGTGCCATGTATGCTGCCGCTGTTTTACGAAAAAATAATTTTGAAGTAAGTTTTCATGATACCATGTTTTCCCAAAAGGCAAATGAGGTATTAATTCCTTTGCAAAAAAACAAACCCGACTGGTTTATTATCTATGATGATGGCTTTAATTATTTAACTAAAATGTGTCTCACCAACATGCGTGAAGCTGCATTTGAGATGATAACATTGGCAAAAAAACAAGGTTGTAAAATAGCTGTTTCAAGTTCCGATAGCACCGATCATTTTGAAGAGTATTTACAAAAAGGAGCTGATGTTGTTTTGTTAGGCGAGGCCGAAGAAACTATTGAAGAGCTTATCAAACTTGATCAACAACAACAAGATTGGCATCACATAAAAGGCATTGCTTGCAAAATAAATGATAATATTGTTTCAAATTCTAGAAGAGTAGTTATTAAAAATCTTGATGAAATCCCTTTTCCATCGTGGGATTTGATTGATGTAAATCAGTACAAACAAAGATGGCTCCAATCAAGCGGTTATTTCTCTATCAATATGGGCACTACAAGGGGCTGCCCCTACAAATGCAATTGGTGCGCCAAACCTATCTATGGCAACAGATACAACAGTCGCTCAGTACAAAATGTGGTGGAAGAATTAAAAATGCTAAAGCAAAGCTATAATTTTGACCATGTGTGGTTTTGTGATGATATATTTGGCTTAAAGCCAGGTTGGGTAAAAACGTTTGCCGATGTATTAGAAAAAGAAAAATTAAAGTTTGAATTTAAAATACAATCGCGTGTTGATTTATTATTAGAAGATAAACAAATAGCAGATTTAGCCCGCGCTGGCTGCACTAATGTGTGGGTGGGCGCCGAAAGTGGTTCTCAAAAAATATTAGATGCCATGGATAAAGGTACCAAAGTGGAACAAATATATGAAGCTACGCGTTTACTAAAAAACAACAGCATAAAACCAGCCTTTTTTATTCAGTTTGGTTACCTTGGTGAAACAATGAAAGATATTGAAAAAACAATAAAAATGATTAATGATTTATTGCCCGAAGATATTGGGGTTTCAGTGTCATACCCCTTGCCAGGAACAAGTTTTTATGAAAAAGTAAAACATGAATTGGTTAACAAAACAAATTGGTCTGATTCTGATGATTTAGCATTGATGTTTAAAAATACATACTCAGCAGATTTCTATAAGCAACTGCATCGTTATGTACATAAAAACTATCGCAAACATCAAGCTTTAGCAACACTTAAAGGATTATTAAAAACAGTAAAAAATTCAAACTTCCATACCTATAAAAGAGCAGCATCTTACCTTTGGTATGTGCCTGCCACAATTATTGAAAAGCAAAAATTAAATCGATTACAGCATGAATAATACAAGGGAAGCCTTTAACAAAGCTGCAGCAGATTACGATGTAAGCTTTACAAATACAGCCATAGGCGCCATGCAGCGAAAACGTGTGTGGAACTACATCGAAGTGCTTTTAAAAAATAGAAAAGCCGAAGTGCTCGAAATTAATTGTGGCACTGGCGAAGATGCTTTATGGCTTGCGCAAAACTGTTATAGTGTAACTGCCACAGATGTTGCAGGTAGCATGATTACCGTGGCCGAAAGCAAAAAAATAATTGCCGGAATAAATAATGTTAACTTTAAAACCATTGATTTTTTTAAACTATATAAAAATCTACAACCTCAACAATTCGATTTTATTTTTAGCAATTTTGGAGGATTAAATTGCGTAAATGAGGCAGAATTAGTGCACCTTTCAAAAGATTTTGCCAAGCTCCTATATCCTGGCGGAAAAATGGCAATAGTAGTTATGGGCAAATATTGTTTATGGGAAACAATGTACTTTATGTTAAAATTTAAATTTGCCAAAGCCCTGCGCAGATGGGATAATAAAGGTGTTTATACTAAAATTGAAGATGAAGAATTTGAAACATGGTTTTATAGTGTGGGTGGTTTGAAAAAAATATTTTCGGAGCATTTTAAGTTGATTGATAGCAAGCCAATAGCAGTAGCAGTGCCACCTTCGTATATGCAAAACTATTTTGACAAAAAACCAAAATTGCTTAACCGATTCAACAAATGGGATAATTTTTTAACCCGCTTTAAATGGCTATCTAGTTTTAGCGATCATCTTATACTTACTTTTGAGTTAAAAAAACCGGTGGAATAGAAAATATGCAGCAAAAAAAAGTGCTTTTTACGCATGGTTATTTTTTGGAGGAAGATCCAAAAGAAAAATCGATTATGCGGCCCTATCCTCCTCTTGGAATTTTATATTTAAGTGCCTATTTAGAAAGCAATGGTATTGAAAACAATGTGTTCGATTCAACCTTTTCTACCTTTGATTTATTAAAACAATATTTATTAGTTGAAAAACCGGATATTATTGGCATTTACACCAATTTAATGACTAAAATCAATGTCCTAAAAATTATTGATTTCGTTAAAAAAACTGATCAACTTTTACACACAAAAATTATTTTAGGTGGCCCCGAAGTAAAAAACCATGCAGCTAATTTTTTAAAGTATGGTGCCGATGTAATTGTACTTGGCGAAGGTGAAGAAACCATGTTTGAATTGGTAAAGTTCTTCTGCCAAAATCAAAATATCAAGGAATCAAATCATATAAAAAGCATTGCCTATTTAGATGAAAATAAAGAAATAATACTTACCGAATCTAGGCCATTGTTAAAGCAAATAGATTTATTGCCCATGCCCAATCGCAAGAAAATAAACATGCAATTGTATTTTGATGCGTGGAAAAAACATCATGGTCAAAGTGTAGTTTCGATTAGTACTATGCGCGGTTGCCCATACACATGTAAGTGGTGTAGCAGAGCCGTTTACGGACAAACCTATCGCAGAAAAAGCGCTAAATTGGTGGTTGATGAAATGGAGTATTTAAAAAACACTTATAATCCAGATGCCATTTGGTTTGTAGATGATGTATTTACTGTGAGCCACAAGTGGCTGAAAGAATTTGCCGATGAAGTGGCAGCAAGAAAGATAGTTTTTCCTTACGAAATAATTACACGTGCCGATAGGTTAAATGAAGAAACAATTGATTTATTAAAAGCCAGCGGCTGCTTTAGAGTTTGGATTGGCGCAGAAAGTGGCTCGCAAAAAATTATTGATGCCATGGACAGACGTGTTGATGTGAATGTGGTGAGAGAAATGATACAACTATCACAAAAAAAAGGCATACAAGCAGGCACCTTTATTATGCTGGGTTATCCTGGCGAAACTACAGCAGATATTGAAGAAACAATACATCATTTAAAAGTAGCCAACCCCGATTTGTATACCATAACTATTGCTTATCCCATCAAAGGAACTCCTTTATATGAAGAGGTTGAAGCCAACTTTACCGTTTTCCCAGATTGGGATAAAGGCACCGATAGAGAAATAGATTTTAAACGCACCTACAATAAAAAGTTTTATGAATACGCAGTGCGACTGGTTTACAACGAAGTTCGTTATCATAAAGAAACTTTAAAAAGCAATACAAACTACCTTCTACTACCTTATTTAAAAGCCAAAAGCTATGCGGCTCGGGGTGCTATGTTATTCGAAAGATTGAAGTCGTAAGCAAGTGCATTAAAGTTATACTTGAAGTAAATTCCAAAAAAAAACAATTGAATTGCGCATAAACTTTTTACTTAGTTTGTGATAAGTTTTATTTATCTTCGAATTTAATTTAATGCCATATTCATTGTGAGCCAACAATCGTAAAGTTTATTTGACAACCTGCCAATGAAAAGATTTATACCCCTTTTGTTTTGTTTGCTTTTCAGTCATTTTAGCTTGGCCCAAAAGTTAAAAACCTTTTTAACTGATGGCAAAAAAGCAATTGAAAATAAAGAGTACTTTTTAGCTGAGAATAATTTTAAAAAGGCAATTGGTATTGATTCAACCAATATGGAATTGCAGTATTTATATGCCGAAGCTTGCAGGCTCGATTTAAACTACCTAGTAGCCGAAAGATGGTACAACAAAGTGTATAAAAAGGATAACGGAAAAGTATATCCTGATGCGCTGTTTCATTTGGCAACCTGCAAAAAAAGCAATGGCCGTTATAAAGATGCCATTAAGATGTTTGAAAAATATGCTAAACGCAACGCCAAAAAGAAGGCAGAAATGGCATTAAAAGCCTCACAAGAGTCGCAAAATTGTAGTTATGCCCTTTTGTTAATGAAAAACCCATTGCCGTTAAATGTAAATCATATCGACTCTAATGTAAACAGCAAAAGCGGTGAGTATGCACCGTTTGAAAAAGATAGTATTTTATATTTTACAGCAATAAACACCTCAAGCAATAAAATAGAAAGTAAAATTTATAGTTCTAAGGTAAAAGCCTATAAATATAGCCAATTTGAAGCTTTAGATTCGTTAGTAAATACAACCGGAATAAACATAAGCAATGCCGTTTTTGATCCTAACGGCAACACACTTTATTGCACCCGTTGCGAAGATAACAATACCGAAAAACCGAAGTGCGGTATTTACGGATATGCCTATGCTAATAAACATTTTAATGCTGGTGTTATGTTGCCCAGCGAAATCAATAAAGAAGGTTATATCAATACACATCCATCATTAACACTAAACAACGGAAAATTAACGATGTACTTTGCCAGTAATCGCCCTGGTGGCCAAGGTGGTATGGACATTTGGTATAGCCAACAAAGTAAAGATGGAATATGGCAAACAGCTGTAAATGCCGGAAAAAACATAAACTCTGCCGAAGATGAAATTACACCTTTCTTCTGCAATCCATGCCAAACCTTGTTTTTTAGTAGCACCTTTCATAAAGGAATGGGTGGTTTTGATATCTTTAAATCGCACTTAGAAAACGGAATTTTAAGCACGCCCGAAAATGTTGGTTATCCTATCAATAGTCCTCAAAATGACATGTATTTTAAATACAACGACACCCGCAATAAGGCTTATTTTACCTCTAACCGCGAAGGCTCCTATTATGAAAAATATGAGACATGCTGTAACGATATTTACTATGTAAATCTTCCGGAAAACACCGATAGTGTAATGACCGAAAAAGAACCTAAAGACTCGGTATCCATTGCAAAATCTCGATTACAAACTTTGGTGCCTTTAACCTTGTATTTTAATAACGATGAGCCCGATAGTAAAACCCTAAATACCAGCACCAATAAAACATATACCGAAACTGTAAACAGCTATCTGGCACTAAAAAATAACTACCTTAAAGCTTATGCAAAAGGCTTAGATGATGAGCGAAAAGAAATAGCAATGAACGAAATGAGTGACTTTTTTGAAGACTCTGTGCGCGCTTCATATCAAGAGTTAGAGCAATTTGCTGCCCTAATGTTATTTGTTTTAAAAGAAGGAGAAAAAGTAATTCTTACATTAAAAGGTTATTGCAGTCCATTGGCTTCAACTGCTTACAATGTAAACCTTGCCAAAAGAAGACTTTCGAGTTTGGTAAATTACTTTAATGCCTATCAAAACGGGGCCTTAAAAACATATTTGGCAGATGAAAATAAAGTAAAAATTATTATCGAAGAAGTAGGAGAATTAAAGGCATCACCGCTCGTAAGCGACAATCCCAATGATGCCACAAATGCAGTTTACAGCCGAGCAGCAGCGCTCGAAAGAAAGATTCAAATTATTGCAGTTTCAACTAAAGATTAATGGTTATACCAATGTGATTTATTAATTATGCCAATAATTTAAAATCTTACATTGGTAAATGCCGATCGGAAAAAAGTTTGGGACAAATGAAGTGAAACAAATTTGGTCCATTACTTATTTCACATCGGTATTAGGGCGCGTCCACTGCTTGGGCAGCGGTCGGGCCTTCCGCTGTATCTTTTTTGTGTGTAAAGTTTTACGGAAACAATAAAAATTAACTACACAAAAAAGGATGCCGCTCCTGTCCCTCGCGCAAAATTTACTGCTCAATTAAATTTGTGATTACTTTGCTTTGATAGCTGCCAATCATGCAAATTAACCCAAATTATACCAATAATTTTAAATCTTACATTGGTAAATGCCGATCGGAAAAAAGTTTGGGACAAATGCCGTGAAACAAATTTGGGCCATTGCTTATTTCACATCGGTATTATGCAGTTGCAATCGCTGGTAAACACATGATATAAAATAACTATTCTTTATTTTTTGAAGAAACGTGTTTGGTTGGCCAGGACGCCAACCAATTACAGAAAGACCTAAGAAAATTTATGCCCCAAGGGTTGATATGTACTTAGTGATGAAGGATGAAAGGTTGTAAAACACTATTTATGAGGTATGACCTATTGCGTAGGCGCTAAAGATAATCATTGGCAAGCTTTGCAGGCAAGGCCATTAAATAAAATTCATCCTTCATTTCTTCTGAAGAAATTTTATCGCTCCAAAAGCTATTATCAGCGCGAAGATTGGCTAAATATCTAAATTTATATTTAGTTGAATCAAATATTTTAAGGAACTGTTCAGTGGTTTGTTTTCTATTGGCTAAATCTACCGGATGTACCTCTATTAGAAATATACAAGTTGCAGCATCTAGAAGTTTTTTAGCACCCGATAAAACATTAATTTCTTCACCATCCACATCCATTTGAAAAATAGTAGGTGAAGCATTTTTTTTGCTGATATAATTATCGATGCTAATCATTTTTGAGTCATCAGATTTACCAACAAATTTTTCTGTAATAAACCATTGAGATTTTTGGTCATGCAATAATTTATTCAATTTTAAATAATAAGCGTTATACCAATTTCCTTCAAATCCATGAAAAGAAATATTGGGTTTAAGCTTCGAAGTTAAAATAGCAAAATATCCAATATGAACGCCAATGTCAAAAACCACGTCACTGTTTTTAAGATTTCTCTCATACCATTTTACCACTTCTGGCTCATGTCCATATGGTTTACTCATCCTATTCACCCAAAGTGGTTGATTAGGAGGCATGTACATTTTGGTTTTTATATCATTGGTAAAATAACCATTTTCTAATAATTTGAATCCTGTTTTTTTAAGAATGATACGATGTTGAACACTTTCAGGAAGCAAAGAAAAAATAGTACTTTTTAAGCTCTTTAACATAAAAGGAATAATAATATTTATTTAAAAAATTATGGTATTAGCAGTCATAAACTTATCATTTATACTAAAGCAACCGCTTCAAAGATAATTAAATTAACTCTAAAATTAAACCCAAATTAATCAATAGGAGATTTAAAAAATCGAACTACTTGATTTAGTTGGGTTAATCCCGATAAAGAACATCAAAATATCAAAAAATAAGGTGAATGCTTAGTGTCCTCGCCAACCACTCACCTAAGCACTTTATGTACTTTAAACACTTAAAATATAAAAAATATTCTTTATTTATTTAACCTTAAACACCGTAATAAACTCCGAATTGGCGTACGCTAAACTAAAAAACTTTTTATCCTTAAACTCAGCATGATCGTTGGGGTTATATCTGTAATTAGTAATATAATAATCCGCCATACTTTCTTCGGCAACAAACTCTAATCGGCAATCTTTTATGTTTTGTTTCATCAATAAAAAATTATAATAAGCAGGACTCACTGTAGCAGTAATTTTAATGACTTTACGCTGGTCCATTTGCAGCAACTTTTCGTAAGCCTGCTTAAAGGATACACCCCAAAAATCAACATCATTTTGTTGCACAATTTGATTGCGTTTTTTTTCAAGAATTTCGTTAAAGTAAATATAATGGTAGGGGTGTGATTCTATCATTTTTACTAATTCAAAACCAGTTAAACAAACTGTTATCATTACAATTATCCATTTATAGTTTTTCAAATAGCGCGAAAGTGAATCCAATGCAAACAAGCTACTTACTATCAAAAAAGGATACACAAAATAAACATGCCGCCAGCTGTCGTAAAGCGTTGAATTTAGCAGTATAACAATCAATACAGGAAGCATTAAAAAGCTTAATGCCATAAGTTGATTAAGGTTATATGTTGCTTCAAAAAATGCAGCCCGTTTTCTAAAAATATTTACAATCAAGATTAATACACTTATTGCAAAAGCAATCACATATAACAAAGGAGTTGTAATTACTATCCACTTAGGTATATAGTACCATGGCGTATTAATTGATCTAATATGCTCACCCATTAAATAGGTATAATCATCCCATCTAAATTTACTCATATTAGCAAAGGCTGTTATGAAATTACGGATTGGATCTTCCCACAAAAAAGGCCAAAAAACATAAACAAAAACAACACTTGTAATGATATAAACGCCAACTAATTTACTTACTTTAAACCAATCAAAACGATGGTGATTTTTATAAGCATCAATAGCCATAAATAATGATACAAAAAACACTGTTAAAGGATACAAAATAATACCTGTAACCCTAATATTAATCAATAAAGCAGCGACCAGCGCGTGTAAAATAGCATATCTATAATTTTGCTTTTCAATGAGCAATAATAAGGTGTAAAAAGCAATAATATAAAAAACCAACAAAGGAATATCTTTCGAATTAAAAAAGGCATGTCCATAAATACGTGGACTAAGCAACAACATAACGGTACCTATAGTGGCCCAAAAACTACTAAATTTAAGCTTTAGCAGTAAGGCATAAAAAAAAATCAAGCCAAGCATAAAAATCAAAAAACAGCATAAATGGCGCGCTTCAATGCTGGCATTGAAATTATTTGAAAACAGTTTTACTTCCATAGCATACAGCGGCAGTTCTATGAGCACGCCATAATCTTTATCCATAAAAGTTTTTAACGCATCGTCATTATTAAATACATAGTTGTATGACATTTTTCCCATGTCTCTTTGCAAATATTCGTCCCAATAGGTGCCATAGGTTTTGTAGGTAAACATACCCGAAATCAATACTAACAGTAGTATTATAATTACAGGTAAATGCTTTTTAAAATTCAAGGTTGGTTGTGGCTTTAATAAGTTAAAATCATTCCTACTCCTTCACCAACTTCAGCACCACTTCTCCATTAATTTTTGCATAATAAATGCCTTTTGCGAAGCCGCTTAAATTAATTTGTTTTTGATTTCCTTGTGTTACAATTTGCTCACCTAAAAGGTTATAAACCTCAACCTGTTTTATGTTTTTAGTATCTTTAAAGTTAAACACATCATTGCTTGGATTGGGATATAAAACAAACTCATTTTTAATGACTACTTCCTCAAGTTTT
>CAIKXD010000097.1 GCA_903831265.1 uncultured Bacteroidota bacterium | reverse complement strand
AAATTAAATTTTAAATAAACTGTATTTTCGATGTCCTTAGTAATGTGCTTCAGAGAGTAGAAAAGGAATAAGTATAAAATTGTAAATCAATTTTAATATATTTGGTTTGTCGTTTAACATAGTTAGATATAATCATTAGCAATATTTATGGATAGATTTACAGGGATTATTGGAATAATTTTAATATTAGGAATTGCTTATTTGCTAAGCAATAATAAGAAACAAATTAACTATCGATTAGTAGTAAAGGGTTTATTGTTACAAGGTTTGCTTGCTGTGTTCATTCTTAAGGTTCCTTTAGGCCAGGCTATTTTTGGCAAATTAGGAAATGCAGTTAGTAAGCTACTCGAATTTAGTGATCGCGGTGCTGATTTTGTATTTGGAATATTAGTAAATAAGGAAAAATTGGAAGGCGTTTTTGGCGCTGGAAGCAGCTTTGTTTTTATGTTTAAGATTATGCCTACCATTATATTTGTATCAGTATTGGTAAGTATTGCTTATCATATTGGTTTAATGCAACGTATTGTAGCGGTAGTAGCCAAGGCTGTTCATTGGCTTATGGGTGTAAGTGGGAGTGAGGCTATTAGCAATGTAGCAAGTGCTTTTGTTGGTCAAGTTGAAGCGCAAATAATGATTAAACCCTATATAAGCAGCATGACAATGAGCGAAATTTTAGCATCCATGGCGGGCAGTATGGCCTGTATTGCAGGAGGAGTTATGGCTGTTTATATTTCAATGGGTGTACCTGCAGAGTATTTAATTGCGGCAAGTTTAATGGCTGCGCCAGGCGCATTGGTAATTTCCAAAATTGTGCTTCCCGAAACCGAAGAGTCAACTACAAAAGGTACTGTTAAATTGGAAATTAAAAAGGCACATGCTAATTTAATGGATGCCATTTCTCATGGCGCTTCAGATGGTTTAAAAGTATCATTGAATGTAATTGCCATGCTCATTGGTTTTATTGCTTTAATAGCTATGATTGATGCCATATTAGGTTATGCAGGTAGAGGAATGATGTCTGCTGGTATGTCGCTTTCTGCTATTGGAATCGATTTAAGTATTTTATCTCTTAAACAAATTTTAGGTTCCTTTTTCTCTGTTTTTGCTTTTACGATGGGTGTTCCTTGGGCCGAAGCATCTCAGGTTGGTGGTTTACTAGGTACAAAAATGGTTATTAATGAATTTGTTGCTTATAGCGATTTATCGTTGATGATTAAAGCTGGTTTACTAAGTAAAAAAGCACTTACCATTGTGAGTTTTGCATTGTGTGGTTTTGCAAACTTTAGTAGTATTGCCATACAGGTAGGAGGAATAGGTGAGTTGGCACCCGATAGAAGACAAGACTTGGCACGACTTGGATTTAAAGCGCTTATTTGTGGAACTTTAGCGAGTTATTTATCTGCAACAATTGCTGGAATTTTGATTGGATAAATTATTTTGCGCACAAGCTATACGTTGAGATATTAAAAATCAATTTGCTTATGGAAAAAGCAACTGTTGATTATATCATCAGCAGGCCGTTAATAAATCCAATACTTTAGGCAAAGGTTAAGGCAAATCTAAATTGGTTAATAAATGAAAAGATGCTATAAAATGCACCGAAGAAGAGCATCAATAAAAATAGAAGAACCGAATTTAAAATTGTAAAAACATAATAAAACAAAACATGCTGCTAGCACGTTACAAAAACTATTTTCTTTTACACCTTACCGTTTTTATTTTTGGATTCACTGGTATTTTGGGTAAACTTATTACCATACCTGCCCAAAATTTAGTTTGGTACAGGCTGCTTATTGCAATTGTTGCGCTATTTATTTTTATTAGAGTTATAAAAAAACAGAACCTAAAATGTACACAAAAGCAATTGTTATTTTACACCCTCACTGGTGTTATTATTGCTTCGCATTGGGTGTTTTTTTACTTAAGTATTAAAGCTGCACCTGTAAGTATTGCGGTAGTGTGCTTGTCTTCATCAACTTTTTTTACAGCACTTATCGAACCCTTATTTTATAAGAGAAAAATAATATTATATGAAGTGTTGCTAGGCATCATTATCATTTTTAGTTTGTATCTTATTTTTAAAATCAACTACACGTATAAATTGGGTATGATTTATGGTATTATTTCGGCACTATTGGCTTCAGTTTTTCCAGTGTTAAATGGTTTGTTAATTAAAAACAGCAATGCCTACACGCTAACATTTTACGAACTCACAGGAGGATTTTTATTGCTTTCGCTTTACTTTGTTTTTTCAAATAATTTTAATGTGCAGTTTTTCCAAGTATCAATGTTTGACTATTTTTGGTTGATTTTATTGGGCATAGTTTGCACGGCTTTTACATTCGTAATTGGAGTAGAAATTATGAAGGAAATAAGCCCCTATACCGTTGTTCTAAGTATCAACTTGGAACCACTCTACACCATCATTATTGCAGCCATTTTCTTAGGAGAAAGTGCTTATCTTAGTAAAGGTTTCTATTGGGGTACCGCATTTATTTTAAGTACAATATTTATCAATGCATTGCTAAAGAAAAAATTTGCATCACAAAAAGTGGAAATAAATTAGTTTTTACTAATGGTAATTTTCTTGTTGTAAACATAATCTAAATCTTTTACAAACATAATATAGTTGCCTGATGATAAGTGCTCGCAGTTGATATTAAATTTACCATTTATTTGATCCTTTATGCTGAATAGCTTTTCATAAACTAGCTTGCCTTCTAAGTCATTAATGGCAACTGTTATTGTTAAACCTGATAATTGTTTAAGTTCTAATGTAAACTTTCCATTATTTGGATTCGGATAAATCTCAAAAGTTTCTTTTGTAGAAATTAAATTTTCAACTCCAGTAAAAAAATTATTTGAAACAGCGGTGCAACCATTGGCACCTATTACAGCAACTGTGTAAGCTCCTGTTTGATTTGCCACATAAAAAGAATCTGTTGCTCCATCAATAGGTGCACCATTCAAATACCACTGTAAATTGGCAGATTGAGATGCAAATAATGTATCGTTGCTACTACTTATGGTAACTGCTGTTGGTGCAGGCACAACAACAATTTGTATGGTGTCAGAATAGGTAACACATCCAAAAACATCTGTTGTTTTAACGGAATAAAATCCTGAAGTATCAGTGCTAAATGATAAATTGCCAAAATTATTTGGATACCATTGGTAGCTTTGAGCAAAACTTGATTTAATCACAACAGTTTGGCCCTCGCATAAGGTATCATTACCCGATAAGGTAATTGTAGGCTCAACATTCGGACTCACTGCAATATAATTTAATTTTGTGATGGAATCAATTCCAAAAGAATTTTGAACACTTAAATTTACATGATTGTATGTGCCTGAATTATTATAGGTAACAATCGGATTTTGATCTGTTGAAGTGCTTGGCGTGCCCCCAGGAAAGGTCCAAAACCATGAAGTTGGGTTGTTGAAACTATTATCGCTAAACTGCACTGTAAAACCCGGACAGCCACTTACAACATTGGCACTAAAGTTTGCAAAAGGAGTTTGACTATTAGGATCATATATACTACTCTCCCAGAGGCCTCTGCCATAGGTTGCGGCTCTTAACTTATTACTGCTATATTGTATTTCCAATTCATCAACTCTTACATTTGGCAAACCATTCATGTAGGGCACCCACATATTTATGGTACTGTCAAAGTAATAAACTCCAAAATCGGTGCCTACATAAATTCCATCATTGGTTCCTGTTTGATTTACCACTGTATTTACCGGTATATTTGGTAAGCCAGGACTTAAATTTGACCACGTAGCTCCACCATCTATGGATTTGTAAACCTTGGTTGTAGCGTTGTAGCCCGATCTTGTTATCCATATTTTATCTGGATTTGTTTCATTGATGGCAAGGTCGGTGATGGCATTGGAACCCGCATTTGGCACAGCAACAACGCTCCATGTTGCACCGCCATCTGTAGTTTTATGTATCGATGTGCTATTGGAAATGTAGATGTAATTTGGATTGCTTTTCGCTACCTTTAGGATGGTGATTCCCCCAATATTTAAATCAGAAATTTTACTCCAACTGTTACCTCTGTTTGTTGACTTCCAAACATTTTTAAAGCCTGCAAACAATGTGCTGGAGTTAGTTGGGTGTTGCATCCAAGGGGTTACCCATTCGCCTTCTTCGTTAATATTATTATTAATTCCTTGAAAGCTGTTGCCTCCATTACTTGATCTGCTTAAATTTCCGTATTGCGATTCGCCATACTGATAATTTGGGTTGCTCCAATCAATAAAGCACTCCATACCGTCACCACCTAAAACATGTCTCCATTGGCCTGCATCGTATTGATTTGTGCCATTGTCCTGCCAGCCTTGCAAAACAAGTGAAGCATTCGATGCCGAACAACCAAGCTTATACATTTGACCAATTTGCAGGCCATTGCTCAAGTCAGACCAACTGCTTAAACCTACACTCGATTTAAAAATACCACCATCGCTACCTGCAAACAAAATACCTGAGTTGGGCTTATAAATTAAGTCATGTACATCGGCATGTACGTATGGTAAGCCATTAGCACCATACCAATGTGCTGAAATACTCCAGTTTTCACCCCCATCAAATGATGACCATAAATTTACACCACCAACAGCAATTTCATTTTCATTTAAAGGAGATGCCGCAATGCTTAAGGTGTACCAACCCTGCCCTCCAATATCACTGCCATCAGCATCCCAACCTAATAAATTCGGCTCGCTAGATTTTAAACTAAAACTTGCACCAGAATTAATACTTTTGTAAACACCTTTAAATCCATTGTCAGAGGAGTTGGAAGATACCACATAAACTACTTCTGAATTTGCTTCGGTAATAGCAATCGACATTCTGCTCGAAGAGCTTGCAATTGGCAGGCCGGTAGAAGCAGCAGTAAAAGTATTTCCAGCATTAACTGATTTGTAAAATGTGGTGTTTGAAGTAACATACAACACATCGCTAGTTCCAGGCTTTAGCTCCATATCTCTTAGGTTGCTGGCCGTTAAAACTTTTGTCCAGTTGATACCACCATTGGTTGTTTTAAAAACTCCATTACTGGCCGCAGCCCATAAAATATTCGAATTGTTTGGATCAATGATAACTCTTGACACGTATCTACCTTGAGAGACTAAAAAATTTAATCCAGTAATTTGCCATGTGTTGCCTGCGTCAATTGATTTTAAAACGCCAACTCCAGGAGCATCATCGGCAGCCAAATCGCCACTTGCCAAATAAATTATGTTGGGGTTGTTTGCATCAACTGCTACATCGCTCACTGCCAATGAAGGCAGTACGCTTGTCATCACAACCCACGAAGCTCCTCCATCTGTTGATTTCCAAAGTCCACCAACAGGAGCGCCCACAAAAATTGTATTAGCTTGTGTAGGATGAAACCTAACACAAGTTAATCTTCCAGCTCCACCACCATCGTTAGGTACATCAAATGCGCCTAAAGGTTGCCAGTTACCGCCAGCTTGCAATGAACTTCTATATACAGGATCTGTTATTGCATGTTCAATTTCTTTGCCGCTCTCGTGTAAAAGATTTCTATTTCCCGAAGGAAATACTCTAGGCTTTGTGGTATATTCCCAACGTTTAAATAGCATTAAACCTTCATTTTCTTCTTCATTTTTGCTTTCAGAAGTAAAAAAACTTTTCAGCTTTTCTTTACGTTGTTGCTTTTTCCAATGCTTGTTAAACGATTTTTCTACCTCAAAAAAGTTTGCACTTGGATCGTTCATTTTTTTTACCCAATCTTGAGCCATTGTAGCAGTTCCACAAAGGACAAAAAGTAAAATGAAGGAATAGTATTTCATATAAAGTATATCTTAAATAGGATGTAAGTTTTATAACAAGCACACACCGAACTTGTTTTAATAAAAACAAATAAAACAATTTAATGGCAGTGCAGCAAATATTATCTTGCAAGGGTTTAAATAACCAAAGTAAATTCAACAATTACATTATAGATTTATACCGATGTTAAATAAGTAATGGATCAAATTTGTTGCACGGCATTTGTCCCAAACTTTTTTCCGATCGGCATTTACCAATTTAAGTTTTTAAATTATTGGCATAATTTAAAAACACATTAGTATAATTTTTATAAAAAAGGGTGTGATGGTTTAAAGATTAATTCCAACAACTATTGATAGTAAATCAAAAATCAAGATACCTATTATCAAGCGCAGTGCTAACTCCCAACTGAAAAATAAGCGCTTTTTTAGTTCCATAAATATTTTGCTCAATACGCGGAATTATACTGCCCTCAATGCGTAAATTGTACGAACTATTAATCAGGTATGAAGCTTTTGCTGTTGCAAAGATTAAAGTTGTTTTAAGGCCTTGTGCCATAGTGTTGCCATAAATACTCGGTCTTTGATCATATGAACGATAAATATTTTGCCCATAGCTGATAGTTTGGTTGCTATCCAAGCCTAAGACCGCATAGATAAATTTAGTGGCCACAAACCAACGTTTGTATTTGAAATTTAAGGTGCTCATACTTTCGTAGAAGTTACCGCCATATGGATGCGCCAATGGTTGATTAAAGTGACCGTAATTTTGTAATGTATTTTTATGATAGTAAGTGTATGGTCTAACGATGTTCACCTCACTTAAGAAATTTAGATTTTTAACGCCTCCAATATTGAAAAGCTTAATACCTAATTGTCCGCCTTGCTTATTATCTTGCCAGCCATTCTTTGCTTTAATTTCTTTCAGAAAAAACTCATCTAAAATTACTTGTCCGTACACTTGAACGTTACCTGGTATTTTAATCTTAAAACTAGCACCAAGCAGCGCATTATCGCCTGAACCAAGCGAATATTCCACAGGTCTATAAAAAATAACTGGATTTAAATAATTTACATCAAAAGTGTGATAACTTCCTTTTTGTCTACTTTGAAAAACAATGGCTTCGAACAAGCCTATATTTAACCATTTTAATGCATTCCAACTCAAATAATGGAGCGATGCATATTTGTTTCTGTAAGTATTCGTATTGCCTGGATCAATTTGTATATCCTTGAAATTAGTGACCATACTTACATATTTTATATGCCAAAAATGCGCGGTAGTTTTAAAATAAGGGTAACTATAGGCATTATCGCTTAACAATAAAGAGCGATAACCATCGCCCCAAAAATGCTTGCCAAAACCAGCCTGAAAATTAAATGTGCTATTTGGAGAATAAGAGAGGTATCCTGTGTTTAAATTGCTCGAAAATCCGGTGCCTGTTTTACCTGCAAAGTTACCACCCGGCACAGTTTGTGTTTGTGCAATTACCGAATCAACATAACCTGCATAATCGGCATTAAAGCTCTCTATTTTAACTTCGCCAAATAATTTTTTTCCCAATTGTATCTGCGTTCTAAAACCAATCGAAGTTTGTATCAATTTATCTTTTGCATTAACATCATAACCTGCAATGGCCGAAAAAACAGGATCTGCTTTTATGAAAAATTTACCTGCATCAATACCTAAAGCATGGGCTTGCGAAAAATAATTTCTCAAGGCCATTTTTTTACTCGAAGGCATAGCTGTATCTTTTTCTGCTGGTGCATTTAATACCTGAATTTCATTTTGCAAATAAGGTCTTATACTAGTATGAAACTGAAAAGGATTAGCATTCGCGGCATTGGTTATTCCAATATTTGCTTCGCGCAATAATGATAAGTTTTCGGGTTGTGCAAGGGCATTAGAAAGGCAAAACAAAACAGTTAAAACACTATTCAATATAAAAATATAAACTTGCCTTTGCTTATTCATTTAATTGATTTGGTCTTCATTAATGTTTTCTATTTTAATCTCATTGCCTTCATTCTCAAAAGGTTTTACTAAAGGTAATTTTTCTTTCATTAAATAAAATGGAATAAGGCACAAAAGTACAGCCACACCTACCACAGTTAACAGGGCAAAGGTGGGTTTTAAATCTTTGGTTAAAAGTGCCACAGCAACTATTAAAATTGTTGCGCTGTATAGTAAAGATGAGGTTTGACGATGCGACAACCCCAATTTTTGCAAACGGTGATGGATATGATTTCTATCGGCATTAAAAGGAGAAAGACCATTAAACGCACGATAAATAAAAATGCGCATTGTATCCACCAAAGGGTATATTAAAAAGGCAATGGCAACTACAGGCTTAGTTAATTGTGCTAATGGGTATATCATGCTAACCCTATCAAACTCAATTAATTTTATAGCCAAAATAGACATTATTAACCCAATAGTGAGCGAACCCGAATCGCCCATAAATATTTTAGCAGGCGAAAAATTATAATACAAAAACGCCAATAAAGCGCCTGCTAACGCAAAAGCCATACAAGCCATTACCAAATCTTTTACCAGTAAAAACCAAGTGCCAAATGCCATTGCTGCAATAAAACCAATACCAGCGGCTAATCCATCAACGCCATCAATTAAATTAAAAGCATTAATAATAACAATCATTGTAAAAAGTGAAAGAAATATACTTGCCCAATATGGAATCTCGTAAACGCCAAAAATACCATGTAAACTTTTAATTCTGATATTGGCCATCAATACAATTACTAGAGTGCACAACACATGTGCAGCAAGTTTTTTCATAGGTGCTGTGCCAATAATATCGTCTTTAACACCTACAAAAAACATCAACAGGGTAGTGGTAACAATGTATTTAAAATCCGAAGCATCGTCTGTCGGTAGCCATAATGCATAAGAAAATAAAGTGCCTGCATAAATTATAATTCCACCAATTGTAGGCACACTGCGCTTATGCAGTTTGCGCAAGGCATCGGGTGTGTCGGTTAAATTTTTTAACTCTGCTACTTTTATAAGTGATGGCGTAAAAAATATGACCACTAAAAAAGAAGTTATGAAGGCCAAAATTGTTAATCCCATTTAGTTTTTTATTTCGACAAAGCTACGTAAAAAGCAATGAATTTTTTTTTAAAAGTCATAATATTTATTTGAAATAGCTGTGCCAATACTTACATAAATATAGTTGGTTTGCAATGGATTAAAATCGCTTTTGTGATTTCTAAGCATAGCACCAACCGCAAAATTTAAATTAGAGGAGCGATTTACTAAATATCCAAGTTTAATGTCTATTATTTGTGTAGCAGCCTTTACCTGCATGGTATTGGCTTGTATGTCGGTTTGCAAATAATCTCTTATTACTGAATTACCTGCATAATAGCCAAATTTATCTTTGCCATAATCAATTAAATTAAGCTTTGCACTCAAATAAAAATCTTTAAATCTATAATTAATTAATCCCACTAATTCGCTAAAATTGGCCCCCACAGGATGTGCCAAAGCTTGATTATAATGACTAAAGCTTTGATATGCTGTTGGTAACGAATAACTATAGGCGTTTACTTTATTAAACTCGCCTTGTACATATAAATTTTTAATGCCTGCTACATCAAAATACTTTGCGCCTGCTTGCAACCCAATTTTATTATTGCTTACATCATCTATCATCAATTGCCCATAAAGATTAATACTTGAAGTAGCTTTGATATTTAAATTGGCACCAAGCATCACATTATTGATATCATACAAATTGTATTGAACCGTATGCGCATAAATCAAAGGATTCAAAATGTTAAAATCAAAATCTGTATTGCCAGGGCCTTGTGCTTTCCACATTACTGCTTGAAATAAGCCTAACTCAACTCTTTTAATTGGACGGTAGCTAACGTATTGAAAGGTGTATGCCTTTTTAGTAAAAATAGGTTCGCTTAATATATTGAAAGTAAATCGTCCGTTTTTGATTACCTGCATTGATGCCCAGGCTGCAGTATAACTCCACTTTCTGCTATGAAAATTAATTTTAAAATATGGGTAATTAAAGGCATTATCACTCAACAATAATGATCTGTAACCATTGCCAACAAATAGTTTTCCCGCGCCTGCCATAATATTTAAACGCTTAAACGGACTGTAGGTTATTACTCCCGAAGCATTAGCAAAATCATAACCATTGTTCTTAAATTTTTTTACACGGCCCTGTCCTGGAACTACCTCCCAGCTTCTTACAAAATTGCTTATATAGTCAACCATCACCGCTTGATTTTCTACAAAAGAAGATTCAAATGCAAAATCATTTCCAATACTTCCTCTAATTAAAACACCTCTTGTGTTGGTGTAATATAAGCTGTCACTGTATTTGCTATCTTGCCCAGCCTCAAAATAAAATAGAGGGTCGAGCGATAATTTAAAGTTGCTGCTATCTACAAGTAATAAACTTTCTTGCTTTAGTTTTCTGCTCCAAACATTGTTGTATTGCTTAACTGAGTGGCGCTTGTAATAAACCGAGTCTAACGCTTTTTTATTATAGTTAACACCATTTACAAAAGGTTTAATACTGGCATTGTAGCTATTATCTAGCGAAGCTGCTTGTCGTTCTGCATCTTGAGCAAAAAACTGATTGTGTTGATATATTACAGGTTGTGCATTTAAAAAACCAACATGTGTAAGCACCCAAAGCCAAACAGACAATAAAAACCTGTAATGCTTACTCAATATTGATAAGAAATTATGCATTATTAATTTAGTTATCAAATATTTTCTTTTCGAGCACTTCTTTATATACGCTTGCTATACCTTCTTGTAACGATATTTTATATTTCCAGCCCACTTTCTCTAATTTACTTACATCCATTAATTTGCGTGGTGTTCCATCAGGTTTTGTGGCATCCATTTTAATTTCGCCTCTAAAACCAACTATTTCTTTCACTAAATTAGCTAATTCTAAAATTGTTACATCAACTCCACTGCCTACATTAACTAATTGTTCGCCATCATAATTTTGCAATAAATAATAGCAAGCATCCGCCAAATCATCTACATGTAAAAACTCTCTTCGTGGTGTTCCTGAGCCCCAAATTTCAACTTCGGAAGCGCCATTTACCTTAGCGGTATGAAATTTACGAATTAAAGCTGGCAACACATGCGAATTGTTTAAATCGTAATTATCATTAGGGCCATACAAGTTGGTTGGCATAGCTGAAATAAAATTACAGCCATATTGGCTTCGATAGGCCTCGCACATTTTTATACCTGCAATTTTGGCTATGGCATATGGCTCGTTAGTAGCTTCAAGGGTGCCTGTTAAAAGATAATCTTCTTTTAAAGGCTGTGGGGCCATTTTAGGATAAATGCACGAAGACCCCAAAAACAATAATTTCTTTACACCATTTAAATAACTCTGATGAATTACATTGTTCTGAATCATCATGTTTTCGTATATAAACTGCCCCCGATAAGTGTTGTTAGCTAAAATTCCACCTACTTTGGCTGCAGCCAGAATAACATAATCTGGTTTTTCTGCAGCAAAAAAATCGGCCACTGCTTGTTGATTGGTAAGATTTAACTCGGCAGAAGTGCGTGTAATAATATGATTAAAATCCGCTGCTTTTAACTTACGCACTAAAGCACTACCCACCATACCTCGGTGGCCAGCTACATATACTTTACCTTCTTTATTCATTACTAATTTTAATTAAACTAAAGCAATATCAAACTGAACTAAATTAATAAATTCTTGCACTCTGTTTTCTAATTCTTCTTTGTCTAAGTTAACAATTCTTTCGGTGCCAAATTTTTCAACACAAAACGAAGCCATAGCAGAAGCGTAAATAATGGCTCTTTTCATGTTATCAAATGAAATATCTTTAGAATTGGCCAAGTATCCAATAAAACCTCCTGCAAAAGTATCACCAGCACCTGTAGGGTCAAACACATCTTCTAAAGGCAAGGCTGGCGCAAAAAACACTTGTTTGTCGTTAAACAAAAGTGCACCGTGCTCACCTTTTTTTATAATTAAATACTTAGGTCCCATTTTCAAAATCTTTTGAGCCGCTTTAACTAACGAATATTCACCAGAAAGCTGACGCGCTTCAGCATCATTTATAGTTAACACATCCACCATGGCAATGGTTTTTATTAATTCGTCCATAGCAATATCCATCCAAAAGTTCATGGTGTCCATTACAATCAGCTTTGGTCTGTTTTTTAGCGACATAATTACTTTGCGCTGCACGGCTGGCACCAGATTTCCTAGCATTAAAAACTCGCAATCTTGGTAAGCTTCTGGAACAACTGGGTCAAATGTCTCTAAAACATTTAATTGTGTATCCAAAGTATCACGACTATTCATGTCATTATGATATTTTCCACTCCAAAAAAAAGTTTTTTCGCCTTTTTTTATTTGAAGACCATCGGTATTTGCACCATGATCTTGCAACATTTTAATAGATTCTTGAGGAAAATCTTCACCCACAACCGATACAAGATTGATTTTTTTTGTGAAGTAAGAGGCTGAAAGACAGATGTATGTGGCAGCGCCACCTACTATTTTATCTGTTTTTCCAAAAGGGGTTTCAATGGCATCAAATGCAACGGTGCCTACAGCTAAAAGACTCATATTATTAAATTAGTTTAAAAATTTTTTTGCAAATATAACTTTCTTCCCTACATTTGCGCCCTCGAATTTAAAATTCCTTCTTAGCTCAGCTGGTTAGAGCACATGACTGTTAATCATGGGGTCCTTGGTTCGAGCCCAAGAGAGGGAGCCAAAGCCGAAGCATTTGCTTCGGCTTTTTTGTTTTAATATTATTCTTAAAACTTAGGTTAAAATATTAACACGCCCGAGGTCAGGTGTCCTCACCGACCTCGATTGTGGAGCACATCGTTTATTTTGAAGATTTATTTCTGTACTTTAATTTTTTGAGGGCGCACCCTCCCATTTCCCTAAAGATCTATTTATCATTGAGCCATAAATATTACAAACTTACTCTTTGTTGGTGTTATCACCAACAAACCTCAATTTTGAAACACAAGGTTTATATAATATATCAAATCTGACTTTATTTAACATCCATCACTCCCCCTTACACCACTTCAAACTCACCAAATTCCCAGCAGCATTTTTAAACTGTACCAAATACATCCCATCGGCTAACGCTGTTGTTGGCAATGTTTTGCTGCTCATTTCTTTTGAAACAGTAAGCGGCTCTTGCATGATTAATTGTCCTTGTATATTGTAAATGTGCAACATAGTGGTAAAGGCTACATTGCTTTGGGTATGTAAAAAAGATTGCTCATTTGCTTGCGAAATAAAATAGCTTGAACCTAAACTTTTATTGCTTTTTGAAGCTGTGACTAATGCCGATGAATTAAAAAACAATTGCGAGCCAGAAACTGGATTGCTGCTGCCTGTGGTAATTGTATAAAAGCCATGTAGTAAAATATAATGGGGAATTCCGGGCTTATAATATTCATAGTAAGTTTCAACACTATGACGTGGGTTATTATTGAGCGTATCGTAATAATCTGAAACTCTTTTTACACGCAATACATCGTTAAATGTTTGGCCAGGAACTAATAAGGTGCCATAGCCATCGCCCGATACACTTGCGCTGCCCGCTCTGTAGCCACCTGTATTTGAAACTGCAATAAAGGTGTCGGTAAATGCATCGTTATATGTAAATGGAAATTTTAATTGCTTGTAGGTGTCTAAATATTGATAATCGCCAAATGAACCGCCACCCCCAAGGTATATATAAGAGGTATCGGATAACAAAAAGTGATAATTTGGTGTTCCGAAAGATGACCAAGATAAGGTAGCGTTTGCTGTTGGATAGATTGTTCCAAAAGGTGAGGTTAAATTATCGACGCCTAATATTTGGTAACTAGAGTTAAAGCTTGGCAACACACTGTAGTCATAAGTTTGTGCAGGGCCAGCGTTTCCGGGAGCAATTGACAATGCATTATTGAGGACATTTATTTGGGCTAAATCGCCAGTTGTAATGCAAACGGTGGAATCTAAAATGGGCGCTTGTGCTTGTATTTTGCTGGTAAAAATGAACAATAGGGCCAATAATGATATAGATTTTAATTTCATATTATTTTTTTGTGCAAGATTAAAATTTTAAATAATAAATAATGTAATTTTTATGTCATAATGTGTCATTCGAATATTCTATTTAGCTATCGAATTTATTTTTAATTCTGCTATTGCGGCAGGGATCGAGCCTTTGTTTGAGCTCTTTTTGCGTTGGCTTGCAGCGTATGAAAAAAGCGAGTGGCGAGAGCCCGCTCACTCTTTTTAGAGTGAGCCGCCCAAAAAGTGAGTAATAAAAAAGCCGAAGCATTGCTGATTCGGCCTGTTAAGAATGTTTTATTACTCCAATAAATTTTATTTTTGAAAAGCGTCTTCGAATTCAAATGATGGGCTTTCTAAATCAAGTAAAGAAGCGTTTTCTTCTTTTACAACCACTTCTTTAACCGCTTTGCTTTCTGCAGCTTTTTCGGCTTTAGTTTTAGGTGCTGCTACTTCTTTGGCTGGAGCAACATAAGGTGTTACACCATTGGCTTCAATTTTATTTTCTCTTAAAAACATACCAAAAGATATGGCTGTATTTATTTCTGTAATGTTTATTTCAATGTTCCACTCATCGGTGCCTGCTTTTGGCAACACAGTAAATTCTTGTTTTGTATCTAAACAATAATCTAAAATGGTTTGAATATTCTTTTTCTTTACAGTTACAGATGGTTTTTTATCGCTATTCATTGCTATATTGTTTAATGTGATTGTATTTATTTAAATTGGGATTGCAAAATTACCACCATTAGCACAAATAATTTACTTTTATTTTTAGCTAACTTTTAGTGTTTTAGATATCAGCCCCTTATAACGTTAACACACTGTTAATAACTAATGAACATACTTTGCTTTATAAATTAAGCATAGTGCAATAAAAACTTTAAAATCAATAAATTAAGAATTTTAAAGCAACTATTGGAACAATCTAAAAATATCATTTCCATTGGCAAACAACAATAAGGCCAACAATAAAATCATACCTACCGTTTGTGCATATTCTAAGAACTTTTCGGGTAATTTACGGCCTGTAATCATTTCTATCAAAAGAAACAATACATGACCACCATCTAAGGCCGGAATAGGCAATAAATTCATTACAGCTAAGGCCACTGAGAAAAATGCAGTAAGATTCCAAAAGCGCATCCAATCCCACTCGGGCGCAAACACTTTTCCAAAGGTAATAAATCCACCTAATTGTTTATAGCCTTGTACTTCTGAGTTAAAAATTAATTTAAATTGGCCTACATAATCGCTCACTGTAGTAAAGGCTTTTTTGGTTCCTGCTGGAATAGCCTCAAAGAAGGAATATTGCTTTTCTTCGATTTTTAAAAATTTGTCTAATGATTTTGGCACCACCCCAATAAAACCTTGTTCATTTACTTTTACAGGAAGGCTCAGTTTTTCGCCATTGCGAAGCACTTTTACAATTACTGTTTGATTTTTATGTTTTTGAATTTCGGCCCTGAACTCATCAAAATAGTTCATTTTTTGCTCATTAATTCCTATTATTTTATCGTTTTTTAAAATGCCGGCAGCCTTTGCAGGAGAAGCCTCTCCAAAATCTTCAATTACAAAAGGAAAGCGTGGCATAATAAAATCGTTAGGTTGCTTTATTAATTTACCAATAAAGCCAGAAGGAATATTAATGTTTTCTATATTCCCATCGCGCATTACCTGCACAGTGCGGGCTTCGTTCATAATAATTTCTAAAGAAACCTTTTTAAAACTCTCTACTTCTTTACCTTCAACGGATACAATTTTATCGCCATTTCTTAAACCCATTTCCAAGGCTAAGCTATCGCAACTAATACCATAGGTTAGGTTAGCGTTTGGCAATACTTCTTCGCCATAGTAAAATAAAATACCTATGTAAATGGCAATAGCTAATAATACGTTTACAGTTACACCGCCTATCATGATGATTAAACGCTGCCATGCTGGTTTGCTTCTAAACTCCCAAGGTTGAGGTGGTAGTTTCATTTGCTCTTTATCCATACTTTCGTCAATCATACCTGCAATTTTTACATAGCCACCTAGTGGAATCCAACCAATACCGTATTCGGTTTCGCCACGTTTATATTTCCATAACGAAAACTTCCAATCGAAAAACAAGTAAAATTTTTCTACTTTAGTTTTGAAAAGTTTAGCAGGAATAAAATGTCCTAATTCGTGTAAAATGATTAGGATGGATAAACTTAAAATTAATTGCGATGCTTTTATTAAAATTTCCATTCGGTTATTGCGTAATTTTTATTTTTTATTTAATCATTTCGTAAGCTAATGCGCGTACTTCTTTATCAGAAGCCACATAATCATCTATTGTTGGCGTTTTTACAAACGATGCTTTTTGCATGCATGCTTCAATTACATCGCTCATTTCTAAAAAACCAATTTTATCCTTTAAAAAACTTTCTACCACCACTTCGTTGGCTGCGTTAATAATACATGGCATGTTGCCACCAACTCGCATAGCTTCAAAAGCAATGGCAAGATTACGAAAAGTTTTCGTATCAGGCTTTTCAAATGTGAGCGATGGGTAATTTATAAAGTCAAATCGCGGAAAACTGGCGGGCAAGCGATAGGGATAAGCCAAAGCATATTGTATAGGCAACTTCATGTCGGGCAAACCCATTTGTGCTTTCATGCTGCCATCAACAAACTGAACAATACTGTGCACTATAGATTGAGGGTGCACAATTACATCAATTTGCTCGGCCTTTAAGCCAAACAACCATTTTGCTTCAATTACTTCTAAGCCTTTATTCATAAGCGATGCAGAATCAATGGTGATTTTGGCACCCATTTCCCAATTGGGATGTTTTAAAGCTTGTTCTTTTTTTACGGTGCTTAAAAAAGCATTGTCTTTTCCTCTGAACGGACCACCTGAAGCGGTTAAATATATTTTTTCAACAGCAGTTCCATTTTTAATGGTATAATCAAACTCACCAGCCAGGCATTGAAAAATGGCCGAATGTTCTGAATCTACAGGATAAATATTTACTCCTTTTTCGCGCGCTAGAGCAGTTACTAGCTCACCAGCAACAACCAATGTTTCTTTATTGGCTAAAGCAATTTGTTTACCGGCACCAATAGCAGCTAAAGTTGGTTTAAGGCCAGCATAGCCTACCATAGCGGTAAGCACCACATCAATACCTTCCATGGTAACAGCCTGTTCAAGCGCCTCGGCACCAGCAAACACTTTGATATCATGCGGCTGCAATGCTTCTTTTACCATTAGGTATTTATCTTCATTGCCAATAACAACAGCATTGGGCTGCACAGCAATAGCCTGTTTTATTAATAATTCGGCATTGTTATGCGCAGCCAAAAGCTCCACTTCAAAATGTTGTTTTTGTTCCTGAATAACCTCTATGGCTTGGGTTCCAATTGAACCTGTTGAACCTAATATTGCTACTTTTCTTTTCAAATTTTTGGAAATTAAAAACTCATATATTCTTGGGGATCCACGGCTTTTCCTTTGTACCAGAGTTCAAAATGTAAATGCGGACCTGTACTTTGTTCGCCTGATTCGCCAATAATAGCAATAGGTTCACCAGCTTTTACACGCTCTCCCACTTTTTTAAGTAAAACCGAGTTGTGTTTATAAATTGAAATTATATTCTCATCGTGTTGTAACTGAATCACATGGCCTGTTTCGGGTGTCCAGTTCGACATAGTTACAGTGCCGTCTAGAGCCGCTTTTATCGCTTCATTGCGCTGTGCTACTACATCAACTCCGTAATGATCGGGAGTTACTTTAAATTTATTGGTTATAATTCCTTTTAACGGCACAAAAAAGAAAAATGAATTGATGCCCGTTTTTTCTGCTTTTTTTTCGGTAAAGCGCAAAGAATTTTTTTCTTCTTCTTCAATCTGTTTGCGTAAAGCCAGATCGTCTTCAGATGGCTTAATATCAATACGTTCAAACTTTTTGGTGGTGTCTTTTAAGGCATTTGCATTGATGCTGTCTTTAATATTGCCACTCAAAACAGCTTTTAAATTTTCGAGGTATAAATCCCTTGCCGCTAATTCATTGCTCATACTATCCGTTTTGTAGGTAAGTTTAACCACATTTCTACGCATGTTTACATCGGCATAACCAGGTATGTATTCACGTAAAGATGTAAAGGCAATTAAATAGGTAACAGCAATAATTAAAAACAAGGTAGAGCTCACCACAAAAACAAACACACTACGGGGCGAAAGCACAAACGATGCCTTTTCTTCAAAGGTGTCATCGTTCATAATTACCAGCCTGTATTTATTTTTAAGCTGCTTTAAAAAATCAAATCTTTGTTTTTTTTCTGTTTCGGGCATCAAAAGCAAATAGCTTGCGAATATCGTTATAAAATATATTTAATCACAAGCCTGCCGAATAAGGATTGTTAATTAATGTGACAAATTTAATTAGCTAATTAGTGAATTAGCTGATTAGCTGATGCGTTTAAAGGTTTAAATATGTCATTGAATCAAAATTAATAGCTAATTCTAAAATTTGAGAACTAGGTTAAAAGATCATAAGTATATTAACTCACGAGTTTAAATTTTGATTCGTAATAACATCAAACTTAAATATTTCCTACTTTTAAACTTTGATAGCAAAGCAATATATTAAACCTTGAAAAAGTATATACTCAAACATAAAGCTCCCTTATTTATGTGTATTGCCACAATAATTATTTCTTGTGGCAAGCAAACTGACTATAATGTGCAAGGGTTGAAACCAATTTATATGCCTATTGCGCAACTTCAAAACTTTCAACAAATAGCTCCGCAGCCAATTCAGAATTCAGGGAAAAGCCTACTTTACAATCAATACCTTTTTTTATCTGAAAATAACAAAGGCATTCACGTAATTGATATTTCTGATACACTAAACCCACAAAAAATATCCTTTCTTAAAATACCTGGAAATAAAGATATGAGTGCCCAAGACAATCGCTTGTATGCCGATAATGGCCCTGATTTATTGGTGCTGGATATTGCCCAAATTATTAAAATCACAGTGGTTAAAAGAATTAAAAATTCATTTTTACCTTCAGAATATTCGCCAACAGACTTTTCAGGATATTTTGAATGTGCCGATTATAGCGATAACAAGTGGCTTGTAGGTTGGCAAGAAGCAGCATTAACCAATCCAAAATGTAAAAAATAAAACTATGAAAAAATTATTCTTAATTCTAAACGCAGCACTGCTATTTTCATGTGCTAAAGAAGGGTCTAATTTATCTAATGAAAGCAATACAGGTAAAAATGGCTCATTAACGCGTTTTGCCATTAAAGATGATTTTATGTATGCAGTTGATTTAAACTATTTAAAAGTGTTTGATATTAGCGATGGTAATGAACCAGTTTTTAAAAATAAAATCATGGTTGATTATGGTATCGAAACCATTAGTATATACGGAAATTATGTATATCTAGGAGCTGTTGATGGGGTTTATATTATAGATATTAATAGCCCCCAAAATCCAATTGAACTTGAAAAAATTGAACATCATATTAGCTGCGATCCAGTGGTTGTTCAGAATGATATTGCATACTCTACACAACGTTCCAATGCAGTTGGATGTGGCACAAATTGGTCAAGTAGTGTTTTAGCTGTTTATGATGTGTCAAACCCTCTAAGTCCAAGTTTATTAACTAATGTTGAAATGAGCCAACCATATGGATTAGCTGTAGAAAATAATTGGCTTTTTGTATGTGATGAAGGCAAAGAAGGTGTTGTTATTTTTGATGTTAGCGATCCCTCAAATCCTATAGAAAAAGGGAAGATTAACATTGAACAGCCCCGCGACATTATTTTAGCACATCCTTATATGATAATCTCTTCAAAAACATCTTTTAAAATTTACAATTACAGCAATGTTTTAGAAGCCACTTATGTAAGCACTTTCCAACTTAATTAGTTATGCGATTGGTACTTTTATTGTTTTTTTATTGCTGTGTAAATATTGGTTACGCGCAAGATTCAGCTAAAGTATGGAGGCATGCTATTACTTGGAAACCGTTAGGGTTAATTAATCCTGTTTTATCAAATTTTACAGCGGGCTTACTGCTTAAACCAAGCAAAAATATATTATTAGAGTTACAAGGTGGATACATTTATCGCTACAAACTTTTAGATTACCAAATTGATGAAAAAGTAAGCCTCAATGGATTTAAAACAAACCTAGAGTTTAAATATTTATTTAGCCAATATTTTTATGCAGGAGCACAAGTTTTTTATCTCAGATATAAAAAAGAAAACAATGAATACTATGATAGGATGGCAAGAACATATCAGGAATTAATAACTATTGAAAAGCAAGTTAATACCTTTGTTACGCACATAAAATCTGGTTTTATATTTCCAATAGTTGAAGATAATATTTTGATAGATATTTATGCTGGATTTGGAATAAGGTATAAAATGGTAGATGTAATAAACTCTGTGCCTGAAGATGCATCTGTGAGTGAAAGAAGAGGAGTTGATTTTAGTACTGACCAAATAGGCAATCAATATTACCCCTCAGTAACAGCGGGATTTAGCTTAGGATACATTATTAAATAAAAGACTGATTCTTTTTAGCAATAAAGTATTTTTTGTCACAGATTTACAGATTGTTCTCCTAAAAAACAATTAGCTAATTATAATCATTAGCTAATTAGCTAATCAAAACAGCCATTTCCTGTTGCATTGCCAAAGCTTCAGCAGCAGCTTGTAAAGCAAAGTCTTCACCACTTGCTGCATATATTATACTTCGTGAAGCATTTACCAATAAACCACAATGGCTGTTCATTCCATATTGAGCTACTTCTTGCAAACTACCACCTTGCGCACCAACGCCTGGAACCAATAAAAAATGATCTGGAATTATTTTGCGCACTTCAGCTAGCATGGCTGTTTTGGTAGCTCCAATTACAAACATGGTGTTTTCTTTTGATCCCCAACTGCTTACTTCTTTTAAAACCTCTTTGTAAAGTTCAGGATGGCCCTTCATTTGAAAATCGAATGCGCCCTGGTTAGAGGTTAAACCTAACACAATAGCCCATTTGTTTTCGAATGATAAAAAAGGTTTTACCGAATCGCTGCCCATGTAAGGTGCTACAGTTACTGCATCTGCGCCAAGCTGATTAAAAAAAGCTTCGGCATACATGCTCGAAGTGTTGCCAATATCGCCCCTTTTGGCATCGGCAATAATAAAATGTTTGGGATAATTTATTTTAATATAATCAATGGTATCATGCAATGTTTGCCATCCTTGCACTCCCATGGCTTCATAAAAAGCGGTATTGGGTTTAAATGATACGCAATAAGCAGCAGTAGCATCAATAATGGCTTTATTAAAGGCTAGGCAAGGATTTTGTTCTTTTAATAAATGCGGTGGTATTTTTTTAATATCAGTATCTAAACCAACACATAAAAATGATTGTTGCTGACGAATAAAGTGGCTGAGTTCAGTATATGTCATGCGTAATTTTTAGCTGTCGATTAACGAACTTTCTTTCAATTTCTCCATATTTTCTGCCATTTGCAGCGCATGTATCATTTCTTCAATGTTGCCATCCATAAAGGTGGGCAAGTTGTAATTAGTTAAGCCAATTCTATGATCTGTAATTCTACTTTGAGGGTAGTTATAGGTTCTAATTTTTGCACTTCTATCGCCAGTACTTACCATTGTTTTTCTCTTTTTAGAGATGGCTTCTAAATGTTTGTTAAGTTCAATTTCATACAACTTAGCTCTTAACATGGTTAAGGCACGTTCCTTATTTTTTAATTGCGAACGATCGACCTGACAAGTAATTACAATACCAGAGGGTTTATGTGTTAACTGTACTTTTGTTTCTACTTTATTTACATTTTGTCCACCAGCCCCACTACTGCGCGATGTTTGAAATTCTAAATCGGCAGGATTTATTTCAACATCCACTTCATCTGCTTCGGGTAAAACAGCCACACTGGCTGCAGAGGTATGCACACGGCCTTGTGCTTCGGTAAGGGGCACACGTTGCACACGATGTACTCCAGATTCATATTTCAAAATACCATATGCGCCCTCGCCAATTACATTAAACATTACTTCTTTGTAACCGCCAGTAGTACCTTCGCTAAAATCGTCAATCTCTATTTTAAATCCTTTGCTTTCGCAATAGCGTGTATACATTCTAAACAAATCGCCTGCAAAAATACTTGCTTCATCACCACCCGTTCCTGCACGTAATTCAATAATGGCATTTCTATCATCTTCAGGATCTTTAGGCACCAACATCATACGCACCTCTTCTTCCATAGCTTCTTTGCGCGCATTGCTTTGCTCAAGTTCAGCACGTGCAAATTGTTTCATTTCATCGTCAGATTCATTCATCAGCATGTCCTTTGCCGTTTCAATGTTTAAGATAACTGATTTGTATTCATGATATGCCTCAACTAATTGCCTAAGGTCTTTGTACTCTTTGTTCATTTGTTTGAACAAACGCATGTCGCCAATTATTTTTGGATCACCCAATCTTAATTCTATCTCTTCGTATCTTCTTTTTATGGAAGCTAATTTATCTACTAAATCCATCTTTATTTTTTCATTAACGGTGCAAAAGTAGTAAATTAGCTCATGCCATCAACAAAAACAACTATTTAATACTTGTTTGACTGTGAAAATTGCGGGTTAAAATATTTTTGCTTTTAGGCTTTAATTCAATATATTTGTTTCATACATAGTTTTAAAACCACCAATTAATTTCACCAAATATGAAAAAAGTTTACTTAATTATTTTATTGCAAATAGTTTGTTTTTGCAACGCAAAAGCTCAAGTGGCAGCTATGCCTTTTAGCCCCGGCTTAGATGTTTTTAATCCTGTTACAGGAACTGTAATAGACGCTCCATTTGCAGACGATTTTAATTATCAAAACATCCCCATTGGATTTGATTTTAATTATGCCGGAAACAGTTTCGATACCATGGTGGTTTCTACAAATGGTTTTATAAGTTTTGACAATATTGTTTTAAATAACTTTATTTTTTATGCACTTAATACAAATTACAATAATGTGATTTCACCCTTTAGCGCCGACTTAAAAAACAATCTTAGCAATGCTAGTTTATTATATACAACCATTGGTAGCGCGCCAAACAGAAGCTGCATTATACAATGGCTTCATTATTCATACTTTCCTAATCAAGGCGATATTAGTTTTCAGATATGGTTAAATGAATCTACAAATTGCATCAAATTTGTTTATGGAGCAAATACTTATGTTAACCCTCAAACTGTTCAAATTGGGTTAAAAGGCTCAACAAACTTAGACTTTATAGCTTTAGGTGATACGGCTTGTAGTTGGGCAAATGCGCAACCTTCTCAGGTAATTAATACAAATTTTCCTGTAAGTACTACTTGTAATATGCCTGCTGGTTTTTCATTTAATTTTGGCATGTGCAATAGTGAAAATCCATTGACTATAGGGTATTTGACGGGTAAAGTTTTTAATGATATCAATGGAAATGGGGTTCTTGATAATGCTGAACCTGGTATAGCCAATCATATTGTAAATGTTTTGCCAGGTAATTATTATGTTTCCTCTAACAATAGCGGTGATTATGCTTTTTTCTTTATCGATTCAACCCTAACTTATAATATAGCTGGAGCAGCAATAAATTATTGGACACAAACAAATTCACCCGCAGTAATTTCTTGCAATCCATCCACACAAAGTTCTTCCAATTTAAATATTGGTTATCAAGCAATACCGGGCATTTATGAAGTTGAAATTAATTGCCCAAGCTGGACGGTAAGACCGGGTATTTTAGAACCTTATAACATCAATTATCAAAACAATGGAACTGAAATAGAAAGTGATACCATTACTTTTGTGATGGATTCTCTTTTAAGCTTTGTAAGTGCTAATCCAACGCCTATCAGCGTTAATGGAAATACGATTCAATGGGCTTACAGCAATTTACTACCAGGTCAAATAGGAAGCGTTAATTTAAACCTAATGCCTTCATTAAATGCTGTGATGGGAAGTTATTTAAATTCAACACTAACCATTGCTCCATTAAATGACACAGTTCCAAGCAACAATATCTTAAATTTAAGTCAACTTGTTGTAAATTCATACGATCCTAACGATAAACTTGCTGAACCAAGCGGTATGATTGAAGCTGGAACAGAAATCAATTATACCATACGTTTTCAAAATACGGGCAATGCCGAAGCATACAATGTAGCTATTGTTGATACGATGGATCAAAATTTAGATTTAATGACATTTCAATATTTGGGTGCTTCGCATCCATGCGTATTTACTATGGAAGGTTCAGGTATTGCCAAATTTACTTTTTATAACATCATGTTGCCAGATAGTGGCACCGATATGGCCGGAAGTAATGGTTATGTGTGTTATAAAGTAAAAACAAAAGCTAATTTAGTACCATTAACAGTAATCAACAATACTGCAGGAATTTACTTTGATTTTAATCCTCCTATCATCACCAACACAACAGCTGATACGATTCAAATGCCAGTGGTTACGGGCATAGTAAAACAAATGAATTCGTATGTTATTAATGCCAAACCTAACCCAAGCGATAACAACGTTGTATTTACATTTTCAAATGATGTAAATGAAACAGCCAATTTAACAATATCAACTTTGGATGGAAAAATTGTTTTTAATGAAAGTAATATCACTTCAAAAGATAATATCAATATAGCCGATTTAAGTGCTGGTATTTATTTCTGTCACATTGCATCTAAAAACTATTCGGGAAATATTAAATTGATTAAAGAGTAAAATCTTTGTTGCTTTCAAATAAAAGGGAATCATACACGGTTCCCTTTTTTATTTTTTGAAATAAAAAAGGTGGAAGATTATTGAATAGTATTACTTTCGCATCCGCATGGGCAAATGGCAACAAATAATCGATTATATTCATTTTATTGGACGTTCCAATAACAGTCATGGTATTCATTCACCATTTGTTTTTAATCTGTATAACGAAGTACTCAATGTAAAAAAAGAGTATTATTTTTTTGGCCCAATTGAATCATTAAGAGCTTCCTATCTTAATAACCATGAAGAAATAGATATGGTTGATTTGGGTGCAGGTTCTGCTTTAGGCGCGGCCTCTAAGAGAAAAATCTCCAAGGTAGCAGCAACTTCATTGCAATCATCAAAAAATGCTGCTTTATTATTTCGATTAGTAGATTATTTTCAACCCAAGAATATTATAGAGTTAGGCACTTCATTAGGCATTACTACTTGCTATTTAGCCAAGGCAGCAAAAAAAAGCAATATCGTTAGTATTGAAGGAAATCCAGCTTTGGCGTCAATCGCAACACAAGGATTTCAAAAATTAGCGATTCAAAACATTACTTTTAAATCGGGCAGTTTTGACACACATTTTTTGCCTTCTTTAAACGAATTTAAACAAGTAGATTTTATTTTATTTGATGGCAATCATCGATTAGAGCCCACCATGCAATATTTTGAACAATCATTGCCCTTTATCAATGAAAATACGGTATTTATTTTTGATGATATTTATTGGTCTAACGAAATGAAACAAGCTTGGCAACAAATTAAAGGAAATTCACAAGTTTCTGTTACCATTGACTTGTTTGATATGGGGCTTGTTTTCTTTAGAAAAGGACAAAAAAAACAAGACTTTTTATTGAGGGTATAAGGCAATTAACTTTTAGTTAAATGCAGATACTACATAATAAATAATTCCGCCCATTAAGCCAGAAACTGGTATCGTTAAAATCCAAGCCCAAAGTAAGTTTACAGTAATTCCCCAGCGCACAGCAGAAGCTCGTTTAGTGATGCCAACTCCAATAATTGCACCTGTTATGGTATGTGTTGTTGATACTGGAATGCCTAATTGGGATACTGTAAATAGCGTTAAAGCACCTGCTGTTTCGGCACAAACACCTTCTAATGGGGTAACTTTTGTGATTTTTGTACCCATTGTTTTTACAATACGCCAACCACCTAAAAGTGTTCCTAAACCTATAGCTATATAACATGATATAGCGATCCAAAAAGGCATAGAGTCTGAATGTACTTTAGTTTTTATTTGGTATCCTTCTTTTAATTTATCATTCTCTAAAAAGTCACTAAAAATAGCTGCATTAGCGTATTCAGTGTTTAACTTTTTCTTTTCAAAAATAAGTTCATCGGTACTAGTATCAAAAATTTTATCGCCCTTGGTGTAAACTAATAAGTTCTTTTTATGAGGGTCATGAGGTTTAAATTTTTTTAATTTGCCTTCTTTGTCATGATATTCAATTTGTATAATTTCAGATACCTTTAAAAATGATGGATAATCTCCCTCTATTTTACCCTCCCTATATAAATTGCCAAAAACCATACACGCAGCACAAATAATACCCATCACTTTTTGCGAATCGGCACCACCATGACCAAGTGAGAAGGCTGCCGAAGAAACCAATTGCAATTTCTTGTACATATTAGTCTCGCGCGAGGCCGATTGTTTTTTAGCCTGAATAAAATAGTACCAGATATAAGTAAGTACAAATATTCCCAAAGTAGCAGAGAGTATATAAAGCATTATAGGCTTCATATCTTGGTATTGTATCATGTAATCCATTAGCAAATAGGTAATACCCGATAAACCCATGATGATTGCCATTTTTAGCACTGCATTTCTAGAAATAGTAACTAATGCAATGATAATAGCAATAAGGCCTCCAATAATTGGGGCAAGAAAAATAAATAAAATTACCTTTAATATTTCACCAGATTCAATAACTGAAAAACCAGCATGTGCAATTGCTGCGCCAGCAAATCCACCAATTAATGTATGAGAAGATGACGATGGAATACCAAACCACCAAGTAAGTAAATTCCATACTGTGGCGGCAATTAAACCAGCCAAAATTACATACAAATCAATAAAGTTATTGTCAACAGTCTTAGCTACTGTATTGCCAACACTCATGTCAAAAACGCCAAAGGCTGCAAAATTAAATACTGCAGCCCATAGCACGGCTTGAAAAGGAGAAAGTACCTTTGTAGAAACTACCGTAGCAATTGAATTGGCAGCATCATGAAACCCATTGATAAAATCAAATATCAACGCTAAGGCGATAATTACTAAAAGTAACTGCATGAAATTCTATGAATATTTAACTATGATTGACTCTAATACATTTGCTGCATCCTCACACTTGTCAGTTGCCGTTTCTAAATTTTGTAAAATTTCTTTTACTCTAATTAATTCTATAGCATCTTTTTCTTCATCAAACAATTTAGCTACGGCAGTGTCAAAAACATCATCGGCTAAATTTTCTATGCTGTTAATTTTCACACAAATTTCTTTTACCTTTTCAATATTTTTTAAATCCTTAAGTGCCATAATACCATGATGCAACTGCTCGTTTCCTTGCAAGATTAACTCAGCTAAATCAACCATTGCCTTTGATGGCTGCTTCAAATTATACAACTGAATTCTTTTTGCTGAACCATGAATAAAGTCTAAAATATCATCCACAACAGCAGCTAAATTATGAATATCTTCTCTGTCGAATGGCGTAATAAAAGATGAACTCAATTCGTGAAAAATATCATGTGTAATTTGATCACCTTTATGCTCTAATTGCTCTATTTCTTTAATGTAGGCATCTCTTTCTCCAATATCTTTTGTTTTGAGCGCTTTAATTAAAATCTTAGAAACATCCAACAAATTAGCCGATGCTTTTTCGAACAGAGGGAAAAACTTTTTGTCTTTGGGCGAAAACAATTGTAAAATGTAATCAAATTTCATAATGTAAATTTCTAGGATATGTCGTAAAAGTAGATGTTTCAAGCATTAAAAAGGCAACTTAACAATTTCTTAACGTTGAAATTGTGTTAACTCAATCAGGTTTACAAATTAAACCCAAATTATGCAGTTGGAATTGTTGGCAAACAAAATTTTTCAATAATATCAAGTGCTAACAGACTATTTTGGATTGAAGTAATAGTGAACTACTATGAAAAACGAAATGGGAGTTAGTGCTTGTCCCGATGCAACGGGACAAGAAAAATGAATTGAGGAGGTCTCAACTCCAATATTACTCCTTCACCAACTTCAGCACTTTGTCGCCATTAATTTTTGCATAATAAATGCCTTTTGCGAAGCCGCTTAAATTAATTTGTTTTTGATTGCCTTGTGTTACAATTTGCTCACCTAAAAGGTTATAAACCTCAACCTGTTTTATGTTTTTAGTATCTTTAAAGTTAAACACATCATTGCTTGGATTGGGATATAAAACAAACTCATTTTTAATGACTACTTCCTCAAGTTTT
>CAIKXD010000096.1 GCA_903831265.1 uncultured Bacteroidota bacterium | reverse complement strand
CGATTTCATTGAATTATTCAATAACAGCTCAAAGTTTATCGATTTAAAAGATTGTATTTTAGCTAATTATGAAAAAGGCGTTCCGGCAAATTATAAACCGATAACAACTCATTTTAATTTAAAAAGTGGTGAATATGTTGTGATAACAGCGGATAGTTCGTCACAAAAACAAAATTATTCATTTGCTACAAGTGGTCGGTTTATTCAGCAAGATTTACCGAATTATAATACCGATTCAAGCAGTGTACTTTTGATGTGTAATCAGGAAATTATTGATAAAGTTTCGTATTCAAAAGAGTGGCAATTTACATTAATCGACGACGTAAAGGGTAAATCATTGGAACGAATTGATTCTAAAGCCGCTTCTTCTGTTTCAAGTAATTGGCATACTGCTGCTGAATCTGTAAATTTTGCGACTCCTGGAAGAATAAATTCCCAAGATTATAAAGCAGATTCAAAAGGTGATTTTGACTATACAAACAAAACTATTTCGCCTGATAACGATGGTTTTGAAGATATTTTACAAGTGAATTATGCATTTCTACTTTCAGGAATGGTGGGTACTTTTTCGATATACGATGCTGAAGGAAGATTAGTTAAATCAGTACTAAATAATGAGTTATTAGCCACAAGTGGTTCTTTTTATTGGGATGGTATAACAAACACTCAAACCAAAGCAAACATCGGGACATACATAGGTGTTTTCGAAGCTTTTGATAGTAATGGCGGTAGTGTATTTACAAAAACAAAAGCCTTTGTAGTAGCCGGTAATTTGTAAGATAAATATCAAGCAATCTCAATCTACCCCTCACTCTAAACCTTAACCTTAATCTAATTCTCACCCTCAACCTCATTCTCAGCCTCACCCTCAATCTTAACCTCAACCTTAAATCTCAACCTCATTCTCACCCTTAATCTCATCCTCAATCTCATCCTCAATCTCATCCTCAATTTAAAAAACTTGTATATTTCTAAAAATCAATTACTTTTAACAAATAATTTAAATAAAAATTTAACTTAATGATATCTAAAAAATTAAAATTGAGTGTTTTATTGTTAAGTCTTGGACTTACAGCTCAGGCACAACAAGCAACTGTTACGGCGGGTGGTACTGCTTCAGGTAATGGTGGAACAGTTAGTTACAGCATCGGACAAGTAGTTTATACAACTTCAACTGGCACGAATGGTTCTGTGGCTCAAGGTGTTCAACAAGCTTACGAAATAACAGCGGTAACAGGTATTGAAGAAGCGAAAGGAATAAGCCTTGAAGTTTCGGCTTACCCAAATCCAACTACTGATTATTTAACGCTTACTATTGGTGCTTCTATTTCGTTCAACGACCAACCAATGTCCTACAAATTGTATGATATGAATGGAAAAATAATAGAAACACAAAAAATAGTAGACGAAAATACAACTATTGTAATGAGCAATCTTTTGCCAGCAACGTATTTTTTAACAGTAGAAAAAACAATGGATGGAAAGTCTCCACAAGAAGTAAAAACTTTTAAAATCGCTAAAAACTAAAATCAATGAAAAAAATCTATTCAATTGCAATAGCTATTTTATTAACAGCAAGTGTTTGGTCACAAGCACCCCAAAAAATGAGTTACCAAGCAGTAATTCGTAATACTAATAATACTTTGGTAACATCTAAAGTTATTG
>CAIKXD010000095.1 GCA_903831265.1 uncultured Bacteroidota bacterium | reverse complement strand
TACATGTTTTTACTCAAGAATAACTCACAGTTTTGTTTTGAACTAATTTTAAAACATGCAACTTTTTGAGTGAACCCTAACTAGAAAATTACCTGTACCGATTACACTTTCAATTTTGGCCAATTATGGCATAGCCGTATTGCACTAATTCAATTAGTACCCAAATTAAACATTGCATATTTATTTTTTAGTTGATTTAAAAAGAAATGCAATTTGTATTACTAGTTTGATTGAAAAAAATAGAATTCAACAGAAATTGCAGACGAACTAAATTATAAAATCTTTATCTAAAAGAAACGAAAATATAAGTGATTGGAGGCTTTTTACATTGTGACCGTAGCAACAGGTTTTACAGAATTATATAAATTTGAATTTCAAAACAGCTGGTTATGCTTTCAATTAAAAACAGTTAGTGACCACCTCATATTATTGCAAAATTTTGTTGACCAACGATTCCTAAAGCGTAATTTAGATTGAAACTGTAAAATTGATGTAACCTCATCTAAAATTTAAATTGACGAATCTCACCTATTAAATGTTGGTAATTACCTCATTTAAATTGATTATATTTCGTGTTGCTAATGAATAACAATATGTTTGTGTAATGATGAGCAACGCTACAAAAAATATTTTAACACACATTTTAGGGGGTATTGCCTTTTTAATGTTGCCGATTATTTTTTCGCCAGATTTTTCGTTTACGTTTGATTTTATAAAACACAGAGATTTTCAGCACGAGATCCTTTATTTTTTGTTGCTGTTGATGTTCTTTTATATTTTATATTACTTTTTAATTCCTCAATTATTTAATCAAAAAAAGTATCTTTCATTTATTCTGTCAATCCTATTTTTTTATATTATTTTTTCTTGGATAAGTAATCTAGGTCATCATTACAGCTTCATTGAAAACAATCAAATGCCTCCACCTCCCAGGCATATGAAACATACGAACTTGATTAATTCAATTTTATTTCATGAATTCAATCATCATTTGTTTAAGTTTTTAATTGTTTTAGTAAGTGCCTTGCTTATTAATAATAACAACCAATTAAAAAAAATTGCAAAAGAGAAAGTTGATGCAGAGCTATCATTTTTAAAGGCACAAATAAAACCCCACTTTTTATTTAATACCTTAAATAGCATTTACTCTTTGGCTATTCAAAAATCGAGTGAGGTGCCTCATGCCATAGCTCTTTTTTCGGTGATGTTAAGATACATTACCAATGAAGCACATAAAAATTTTATTCCTATAAATAAAGAACTTGGCTACATAAGTAGTTACGTTGGATTGCAAAAGCTACGGTTTGAGAATACAGTTAAAGTAGAGTTTTATGTTGAAGGTTCAACAGATGAGCGAGAAATTGCACCCTTATTGTTGAGTACTTTTGTTGAAAATGCATTTAAATATGGTGTGAATCCGGAAAAAAAATCGATCATAAAAATAAGTGTTTTTGTAAGTGAATCAGAATTATGCTTGACTGTTTTTAATAATAAAGTTTTAGAACAAAATAATCAAATAAATGAGGGAGGCATGGGGCTCGATAATGTAAAAAAAAGATTAGCCTTATTATACCCCAACTTACATGAATTAAACATTAACGATGACAAGGAAAGCTATTCAATATTACTTAAAATTAAATTAAAATGATTAGTTGCATTGCTATAGATGATGAGCCACCTGCGTTAAAAGTGATTGAAAGTTTTTGTAAACAAGTAAGTTATCTTGACCTAAAAAAAACATTTACTTCGCCAACAGAAGCCATTCATTATTTGAATAATTACCCTGTTGATTTGTTGTTTTTGGATATCAATATGCCTTCTATTTCTGGAATTGATGTGTTTAAAAAAATGAATCAACCAACCATGGTAATTTTTACCACAGCGCACGGAGAGTATGCGGTAGAAGGATTTAACTTGAATGCTATTGACTTTTTATTAAAGCCCTTTAGTTTTGAAAGATTTAATCAATCTGTAAAAAAGGCACTTGATTTTTCTAATTACAATCAACAAAATAATCAAACAGCTGAGCAGTATATATACATTAGAGCCGACTATAGCTTAAACAAAATAAAAATTGATGATATTGAATTGATTGAAGGCTTAGATGATTATCTTAAAATACATATTAAAAACGGTAAAAACATTGTGGCTCGAATTACAATGAAAGGAATATTAGAGAAATTACCTACCTCTAAATATATGCGCGTACATCGATCATTTATTGTTCCCTTGGATAAAATTACATCGGTAAGAAAAAAAATCATTTATCTAAATCAAATAGAGGTGCCTATAGGACATAGTTATGAAGATGATTTTATGAATAGTATTAAACAATTAAATTTACCTCAATAAATCATATTTATACCTCAAGATTTAAAATTTGAGTAACTTTATATTAATATTTGCTTAAAATTACAATATGAAAAAATTGAACAACCTTTTTTTAGCTGTAGCCTTTTTATTTCTTTTTAATGGCTCAAAGGCGCAACAATGGGATGGTTACTTTTTAACCGCAGCCAAAAATGCTACAAGTGCAACGCTTTATGATACTACCTGGGCCGTGTATCACACCTGGACGGGATTAGCTGGCTCTACAGGATATTCTTCTTATTTGATGCCTGGAGGTTATTTGTGGAGAGCAGCAAAAGCTACCTCAGGATTACCATCTGGAACCCCCATGGGTCCTATTTGTGGGAGAGTTACAAAGCACGATTATAATGGTACCTTATTATGGGATTATTTAATTACAGGTACTAATTTTGTTTCACATCATGACATCAGACCTTTACCCAATGGCAATGTGCTTGCCATAGTTTATGAAAGAAAAACAGCAGCCGAAGTAATTGCAGCTGGCTGTACAACTTATTCATTACAAATGTGGCCTGATAAAATTATTGAAATTCAACCCACAGGATTAACAACTGGAACAATTGTATGGGAATGGAAATCGTGGGACCATTTAATGCAAAATACTGACCCTACAAAGGCAAATTATGTTACAAGTTTGGTTGATAACCCACAACTGTTGAACATTAATTATCAGGCGCAATCGGATTGGCAACATATGAATGGAGTAGATTATAATCCGATGTTAGATCAAATCTCATTTAGTTCTCACAATCACGATGAATGGTACATTATTGACCATAGCACTACTACTGCGGAAGCAGCATCTCATACTGGAGGATTTTCGGGAAAAGGGGGTGATATATTATACAGATGGGGAAACCCAATTGCTTATGGCGCTGCTGGCACTACCATTTTAAATGTTACACATGATGCCCATTGGGCTGATGAATTCTCGACTGTTCCTGGTCGTTTATGTGGTTATAATAATAAAGGAGTTTCTTCAAGTCAGTCTTCTGCTGATCAAATTATTACATCAATTAACGGTTACAACTACACCATTACAGCAGGTACTGCTTATGCGCCTGCTTCTTATACAAGTAGAAAAACTGTAAGTGGCATGTACAGTAGTAATGAAGGAGGCACACAGCAATTGCCAAATGGGAATGAAATAGTATGCTCTCCGGTACCCACTGGAACGGTGCGCGAATTTAATTCAGCAGGACAATTGATTTATAGTCATGCAGGTTCTGGTTCAAAAATTAAGAAATATAGTGCCTGTTTTATCAATAACACTCCGCCCCCAATTCCAACAATTACTGAAAATGCAGCTATTTTAACAGCTAGCGCTGCAGCATCATATCAATGGTATTTAAACGGCCAAAAAATTGTTGGCGCCACATCTCAAAACTATACACCAACACAAAGTGGCAATTATGTAGTTAGAATTACTGATTCAAATGCTTGTGTGTATCAATACTCTACCACTTATATTTTTACATTAAGTCCAACATCGATTGTTGAAGTAAATTTTTCTGACAAACTAACTTTTTATCCTAATCCTACAACTGGAATTATAAATTTTTCTGATGCCAGTTTGTATGGGAAACAATTTAGTATACAAGTTATAGATCAGGCAGGCAAGCTTGTAAAAACGTTTTATAATGCAAGCACCATTGACATATCATCCATGCCTAATGGAAATTATTTTATTCAACTTACAAGTCCTGAAGGAACAGCCACTAAACAAATCTTATTAAATAAGTAAATCTGCAATTATGAAAAATAAAATAATATCTACTTTAATAATCATATTGGTTTTTACTTTTTATGTTGAAGCAAAATATGTTCGTTTTGCAGTAAATATGCAAAATTCAGGGATGTTAAATTCAAACGATGCTTACATGTCATCTACCTTTCAAAGTGCTATTGGAATGGGGGGAGATCTTACACATGGATTCTTGCACTTAACGCAAAGCACCACTGATACCAACATTTATTCTGCTATTTATAATATACCTGCATTTCAAATGTATGAATATCAATTTGAAATGGGTGTTGCCGGATATGATATGGAGAATATTCCTGTGGAGTCGCAAAGTTTGTTGAATGGCTATCGTTGGCTTTATATTGATTCATTAAGTAACGATACATTAAACCTGCCTGCTGTATATTACAGTGGAAACAATTCAGCAACAGAAATAATGTACCGTATAAAAGTAAATATGTCTAATGAATCTGTATCTCCAGATGGGGTTCATATTGCGGGAAACTTTCAAAATAATGATCCTGCAAGCACCATCATGTATAGTTTTGGTAATAGTGTTTACGAATACATGGCTTACTTAGATCCTGCTACTCAAATTGAATATAAATTTTATAATGGGAACACAGTTGTAACTTCTGAAATAGTTCCATCAGCTTGCTCACAGGGTGGGAACAGAATAATTGCTTTAGTAGATAGTGCACAAATTTTACCCACTGTTTGTTTTAGTGATTGTGTAAATTGTTCTCCATTAATTACGACCAATATTGGTGATAATAAGCTGTTTGATTTTGCCCCCAATCCAATGGAAGACGCTAGCACATTAACATTTAATGATAATGCTTTATCCCATTCCGTTTCAATAATTGATATGCAAGGAAGAACATTAAAGCAAATCAATCATATTACTTCCAATGTTATTGAAATTAATAGGGAAATGTTGGCAGCTTCATGTTATTTTTTACAAATTGTAAATGACCAAAACGAAACATCAATGTTGAAGTTAGTTATTGAATAAAAAAATTAGAACAACTATCGAGGAACACTGAATCTTAATTAAAATTCAGTGTTCTTTTTTTAATATCATCATGGAAATGAAACAAAAATATCTTATAGCAATAGCCTTGTTCTTATTTTTCACAAGCGCAAATTCTCAAACTCTTTACGATATTAATACTGTACAGGAAATTGAAATTAATTTTCCTTCGGCCAGTTGGGATTCAATCATGGATGTTTATAAAAATACTACCGAAGAATACTATATGGCCGACTGGGTAAAAATAAATGGTATTCAATATGATAGTGCAGGTGTTCGATTTAAAGGAAACAGTTCTTATAATGCAAATAGCAATAAAAACCCATTGCATATTTCTTTGGATGAATTTAAAAATCAAAACCACCAGGGATTTGAATCAATTAAACTGAGCAATGGTTATGCCGATCCATCTTTTATCAGAGAGGTTTTAGGTTATGGTATTTTGAAAAACTATATGCATTGTCCACAATCTAATTTCGCTAAAGTAACCATTAATGGTGCCTACTATGGTGTATTTACTAATGACGAAAGCATAGATAAAAAATTTATTTCGGAACACTTTTATAGTGATCAAAATTGTTTTGTAAAATGCTCTTCAGAATTATCTCCCTCAGCAGCTTCAAAAAACAGTTTTAAATATATTAATGCAGATAGTTCAAGTTATTCATCCACCTATGATATGAAATCAGATTCTGGTTGGGCTGATTTTATTGATTTATGTGATGTTATCACAAACAATGTTTCCGATTTACCAAATAAAATGGATGTTGACAGGGCCATTTGGATGCTGGCGTTTAATAATTTATTTGTAAATTTAGATAGTTATAATGGGGTATATGCTCAAAATCACTACGTGTATAAAGATAACACAGGTCATTTTAATTCTGTAGTCTGGGATTTGAATATGTGTTTTGGTGCTTTTCCATTTGCAGGGCAAGGCACTATTGGTGTTGGTCAAAAAACAGTACCTGAACTTATTGCCTATTCGCCATTTGCGCACGCCACAGATATTGCCTGGCCATTAATAAATGATGTATTAGCTGATGCCACAATGAAAAGGAAATATCTTGCTCATTATAAAACAATGTTATCAGAAAATATATTGAATGGCAATTATGTGGCAGCAGCAGCTCAGTGCCAATCCATTGTAGACAGTGCATTAAATACAGATGTAAATAAATTGTTCTCTTATCAACAGTTTCAAGGAGGGTTAAATACAGATGTTATATTCGGTAGTTTTACTGTTCCAGGAATTTCAAACTTATTAGAAGCTCGTAAATTATATTTACAAACTATTCCTGAATTAATAGCAACAGAGCCAACAATAGGCACTCCTATTTTTAGTAATAACTCACCTAGCATTAATTCTGTAGTAAATATTACGGTTTCAATTTCTAATGCTAATATGAATAACGCTTATGTAGGCTATCGTTTTAGTATAGAAGAAAAATTTATACCCTTGCCTCTGTTTGATGATGGCTTACATAATGATGCTAACGCAAATGATGGCATTTTTGGGAATGCAATCAACATAGCGGGCCCCTCTATGCAGTATTATATTTATGCTGAAAACGACTCGATTGGTAAGTTTTTACCCGCCAGAGCAGAACATGAATTTTTTACTTTAACAGCATTGGTTCCCATTCCAGCAATTGGTGCAATAAGCATTAACGAGTTTTTAGCTGGCAATACCAATGGGCAACAAAATGAGCTTGGAAATTTTGAAGACTGGATTGAATTGTACAATAATACCGATTCTATAATTAATTTATTCGGTTTGTATTTGAGTGATAATTTTGCCCAACCAAATAAGTTTTCATTTCCGGCAAATACATTGATTAATCCACACAATTTTTTAACCGTTTGGGCCGACCAAGAAAGCTTAAGCACAGGTTTGCATGCAAATTTTAAACTTTCGGTAAGTGGTGAACAAATTATTCTGAGTGATGGTGCAAATATTGTTTTAGATAGCATAAGCTATGGGGCACAAATAAGCAATGTTTCAATGGCCAGATGTCCGGATGGGACAGGTAATTTTGTTATTTCAATTCAACCTACCTATAATGGCAGTAACTGTACAGATGGGTTAATTTCAGTTTCGAATAAAGGTGCTATTTGTTTTCCTAACCCAAGCAATGGTATTATTAACATTAATTTTGGTCAAGAAAGACAAGAAAATACGGTAGTGATAAGCAATCTCATTGGCGACCAACTTTTTAGTTTATCAAGCATAAAAAATCAGGAAACTATTGATCTGAGTGCACTTTCTAATGGAATGTACTTTGTAGTAATTAATAATGAGCAAACCATAAAATTGCTCATCCATCAATAAGTTTAAGGCAGATTTACTATTTTTTCTTGCACTTCATTATCGATAGCATGCGCCATAATTCTTCTACCATAGGTTGTAACAGCAAAATAAAATTTACGCTTATCAATTGATGTTAGGCTTATTGGCGTTTTGCCTGCTAATGAAATACCTCTGTTTAAATTACCATTACTATCAAAAATAAATAAGCCTTCATCGCTGGTAGAAACAGCTAATTTAAAGGTTGAATCATTTAACTGAACCAATTGAGCTGGGCCGTTTACATTTGAATTAAAGCTGAAGTCGAACTTAATCGTTTTGTCTTTATTAAGTACATTTAAACGATTATTATCAGTAAAAATAAAATCACCTTTCCCATCCTGATCAACATCTGCATAACTGAAAAAATACTTTTCACTAACCTTAGGCATCAACTCAAATTTATCAAATACACCTTTAAAGTTATATCTATAAACAATACCATCCCTGTCTGATACCACAACTGCAGAAGTATTTAAAGATTTTTTGATATCGAGATAAAAAACATCATTATGCAACGCTGGTAATTTCTCTTTGAACTTTACAATCCAATTTCCACGTTTATCTATTAGTCTTAAATTTTTACCTTCATCAGCAAAGCAAATCATTGCTCTTCCATCGCATATAAATGGCACAAATTGACCTTTTAAAGTATCTTTTAAACGATCTGTTTTCCAATCACTATCGATATCTCCATTTGTTTTGTAATTATAAATACTTAAATTATCACAAGCTACTAAAAGCAATGGATTTTCTTTTTCATCAAAATTAATAAACCCTATGCCAGTAGTAGCGTTAGCTTTAAGAGTAACAGGGAATTTATCGGGAAATTCGCCCAATTCATTAATCATATATAAGTGCTTTTCTGAGACAAATACTAGTCGAAAATCGCCTTGTTTTTTAGATTGAATTTGATGAATTTTCCCTATTATTTTTTCACCAATATTTTTTGTCCATAGTTGCTTACCTGTGTGATCGAATAAATGCACATTATAATTAGCATCCTGGATAGCAAACATATCGGTAGAATCGAGCAAATTATGCGCTAAAAATGGTGCGGTAATGAAATTAGTATCAATTTCAATATCCCACAGTGTATTAAATTCTGGCTTATAAACGGGGTTATATTTTAAACATAAATTATTGTAAAATAAATCACCGCTGGCTTTAAACTGCATGGCCAAAGATTGGAATTTTCTAAAAATAGCTGAATTCTTCTCAACGTCTTTTGCTAATCCTTTCTCTAACTGATTGGCATATAACTTTGGAGATCTTGCCACAGCAGAGTATATAAAGAAATTAGAGTTTTCGGATAAACTTTCGGCAAACTTAATATAATTGCGATCCTTTGTGAGTGTGCGGCCAGCGCTATAAAAATTTATTAAGCTACGCAAAGAACTTTGACTTTCCGCTATTACAATATAATTGTTTATAACGGTATAAAAATGCTGATTAAACGATGGAAATGCTTTACCAAATATTAGTGGTAAAAAGTCGGGTAATTCCAACTTTTCGATTTTATAATTTCGGTATTCTTTTATTTCATCATCTTGCACTGTTTCGATAGCTGCATTTACATGAATACTCTGTTTTAATTCATTAAATGAGGCTAATGCTTGATCTAAATCTCTTGTTTTGAAGATAGCGTATTGTTCGGGTGCGTATTTTTCACCGTATGATTCAGTAATTACCGAAGCCATTTCATTACCAATCCAACTTTTGAAAAAATAATTTAAATCAATACCATATTTAGCTTCAAGCAATTTTAATTTTTTTTCTTGTTGCTGATTGGCTTCTAATGTATGATTAAACTGCCCAAAATCTTTCAAATATTTTTGCCCATCATTAACGCCAATATAGCTAAAAAATGCTGTGTTTAGCGGCATTAACGATGTCATTTCAATTTTGGGTGCCTTTTGATTTTTAAATAAAGATAAATAATCATGCGCACTATCATTACTGTAACTGAAGCCATTCATAGTAATGATATCATTCTTTAAATTTAAATCCATTGAAATCCACTGCGCAAAATTTGACATGGCTTCAATAAAGCTCTTGTTATCAACGCTCAAATATTGCGGCATGATTCCCGACAAGTTTTTAAAATTTACGAAAACACTAGCACTACTTTGATTTCCTGCAGTTTTAAGCACTTTAGTAAAGGATTTATTTTGTAATAGAGAAGCATTTGCAACTAGTGTTCTGGCCGATTTTTCAATTAAATCGGGTGAATAACTCATGGCAAAAACTGTATTATTTAGATAGTAATAGAACTTTTTTCCATCGCGCAAGCTGTATTGATGCACGGCAATGCCTGCAACCAAGGTATCTCTTTTTGTATACATTACAGGAATAGCTTGTTCAATAATATCGTTTACCGCTCTTTTTTCGGCAGTTAATGGAATATTAAAGGCAAGAATAAAATCCAAACCTTGCACCGTATCTGCGTGAACTGATAAGTAAATTTTGGTATTATCTTCTATGTTCAGCACTTTCTCGCCATGCACAAAGATGGAGTCGAAGAAGTTAATTTTATTATTTAAGTTCATAAAAGCTTCCACACTCAACAACTCTTTCCAAATTGCATTTTCTTTTGAAAAACTTTTCCAAGTGTTTGTAAAATCGTGCGCCTCAGTTATACAAACTGCATCTGTAGGGATAGCCCTCAAAACTGGCGTTAAAGGTGTTTTTACTTGCTTAAAATAAAAGTAACCATAAATAGCGCTTCCTACAATTGGAACAATTAAAAAAGTAATGAGAATTTTCTTAAGCATTATTTTTAATTTTTCGTGATACAATGAAATTCTTACTCTTGCGATCAAATGGCAATTCTAATTGTTTTGCCAATAATCTAAATGTTAAACGATGATAAGGCGTTGTTCCTTTTTCGGCAATCACCTTTCTATGCTTTATTGTTGGATATCCTTTGTTTGTTTTCCAATCATAAGCAGGAAATTCTTCATGTATTTGCTGCATATAATCATCTCTATATGTCTTTGCTAGTATTGAAGCAGCGGCAATATTGGCAAATTTACCATCACCTTTTACCACTGTAGTGTGATCGATATTCTGATACTTTTTAAATCTATTGCCATCAATAACAACATGCTGTGGTTTAATTTTTAATTTGCTTAAAGCCAGATGCATGGCTTTAATAGAGGCATTTAAAATATTAATTTTATCGATTTCGTAATTATCAACCATAGCCACTGCATAATCTAATGCTTGTTGCTCAATTATACCTCTTAATTGATATCTATTTTTTTCGTTCAATTGTTTTGAATCATTTAATAATTCATTTTTAAAATCATCGGGCAAAATAACCGCAGCTGCAAATACTGGTCCTGCCAGGCAACCTCTACCTGCTTCATCACAGCCTGCTTCATGTTTATTAATATACATACAAGTACTTAACATGATGCATCTAATTTAAGTGTTGTTTCGCAACTTTTCCAAAGTAAGTTAGCTGTATTATCCCAACTAAATTGTTGTTTACGAATAATTCCGTTTTGAACTAGCGCTTCACGCAATTGGCTATCATTATACAATTTAAGCATTGCGTTGGCTATATCTTCAATATTTGTTGGTGTGCAATAAAGCGCTGCGTTACCAGCCACTTCGGGCAAACTACTGACGTTTGAAGTAATTACGGGCACTTCGCTTTGCATGGCTTCAAGCAAAGGAATACCAAAACCCTCGAACAAAGGCACATAAAGCGCTGCAAAGGCACTTGCTGTTAAATCATGTAGCACATCCTCTTCTACCCTGCCTAAAAATAATATATCTTTTTTATGTTCACAAACAGCCAAACTATCTTTCATGGCCTTATTCCAAAAGTATTTTTGCCCAGCAATTAACAGTTTATGCTTAGCGCCTGATTGTTTTTTAAACAAATCAAAAGCAAGAAAAAGGCGTTGTAAATTTTTACGCGGCTGAATTGAACCTACATAAATAAAATATGGTGAACCGGCAGCGTAGTTAATTTGCGTTGTTCTCTTCTTCTGATCATTTACTGCACCAAAACCATCGCTACAACCATTATAAACTACATCAATTTGCGACTTAGGTATTGAATAGGTTGTGGCAATATCATTTTTTGAAAATTCAGACACAGTAGCAATTCTGCTGGCTTTTTTTGCAAAACGTGGAAAATAATAATTGTAATATTTTTTCACTAGCCATGGCAAATCGTTTGGGTAATGATGAAAATTAATATCGTGTATTACTGCCAGTTGCTTAACTGAGCTTCTTAAAGAAAGGTACCCATCGCAAGATAAAAAAAGATCTACTTTTAGTTTTTTTAATAAATCGTACACCGTAAACTCTAGCCAATACACAAATAAAAAGGGATGCCGTGCTGGAGGACCTGCAATTATTGGCGTTATATTATCAGAAAAAATAAAATCTTCGTGATAGGGTCTATCAAAAATAAAATAGAAATGATGCTCGGGATGCGCTACAGTAATACGTTTAAGGGTTTCGAACATAAATCTTCCAATACCTTCCAGTTTATTATGTTGTAAAAGCCTTGTATTTACTGCTATTTCCAATTAATCGTATTTCTTTAAGGGCGAAATTAGCCCATAAAAAGCCCATATTTATTGACTTCTTAAGCAATTACTTAACATTAAGTTGTTGATTTCCTTATTTTTAGCTTCTTTTGCCACCTTTTTAATCATTAAATAATATAATTATCCTTATTTTCACAATCTAATTTTACTATTGAAAACCTTTCTCAAATACCTATTGCAACGCGCATTTGGCTTCGATAGATACCTATTTATTTTTTCTATTTTTAAGATTTATACTTTAAAATGGGATAAAAACGAAAATCACTTTTTTTATTTCTTAAAATTAATGCCGCAAGAAGGTGCGTTTATTGATATTGGTGCTAATATTGGCATAATGACCGCTTCGGCAGCAAGAAACTTTCCAAAATTAAGTGTCCATGCTTTTGAGCCTGTAGCAAGCAATGCAAGTGCATTAAATCGCATAATTAATTATTTTAAATTATCGAATGTAACATTGCACAAAGTAGCTTTAGGTAACGAAAATGGTAAAATTAAAATGGTTATGCCTGTACAAAATAAAGTAAAGTTTCAAGGCTTAAGCCATGTTATGCACGACTCAATTACTGAAAACAACGAAGGCGAAATTTATGAAGTTCCTATTTATCGTTTAGATGATTTTGAACCAATAAAAAGCATTTCGCAAAAAATAGTGGGCATTAAAATGGATGTAGAAAACTTTGAAAGCTTTGTGGTTAAAGGTGGTTTAAACATTATTAAAAAGCATCAACCAATACTTTATATTGAGCTGTGGGATAATGAAAATAGAACATCTTGTTTTAGCGATCTTGCAACATTAGGTTACCTACCATACACCATTGAGGGAGAACAATTAATAATATTTGATGCCAAAAAGCATCATAATCACAACTTTTTTTTCCTGCCAAAAAATTAGCTTAAAGTACAAAACGCCAAACTAATTTGGCCAATAAAGTGGTTGATTTTACCGAGATATTTGTTCCTTCGGCATTATACAATTGATTAAAAATAAAATATAAATCGGTGCCAATTTTAGGAATATAACGTAATCTGAAATTTACATTTAATTCATTTTGATTGGTGTTCCACTGCGATAAAACAGAACCAAACAAATTGGGGTTTACCGCATATTCTATTCTACTGCCAATTAGGTTGGTTTGAAAACTTCCACTAGTAAGTTTTACATCATTAATTTCGTAGCGCACACTCATGTTTAAATATTTTCCTGCTCGCCAAAAAACATCTGTTCGATTACGTAAAGCGGAACCATCATAAAATTCTCCCCAAATAAAATTACTTGCGATAGCAAATGTTCTCCCTCTAAACGTTTTAACATCTGCTTCCCACTGCCGCCACCAATAGGTGTTTTTAGTTATATTTACACCCTTACTAATTTCAAAATCATTAATTAATCCTTCGGCCACAACAGTGTGATTAAGTACCATTTTATCACCCGATTTTAAGTCGGCACCAAAATATTGAATTCGATACTCAAAAGTTTGAATTGCTCTGGTATCATCATATTGAGTAAAAGTTACACTGGCAGGTTTAAATTCATACTGTCTTATACGTTTAAATCTATTTCTAGACCGTGGTTTAAATGAAATATCGGTAAAGCCTTCTCTAAAATTTCTCCTAACAAGTAAGCCAACTTCGGGCTCAAAAGGCATTGGTGCTTGCTGAAAAGAACTATACACAGAAAATCTATCATTTGGATAGCTGATAAAACCTCTGTAGGCAAACGATTCATTTTTATAACCAACATTGGTATTATACACCTGTATAAAAGCACCGCCTATGTCTAAATTTTTATTCTTTAAAAACTTAGAGGTGCTGTATCTTCCGTTAATGGCATTTGTTGTGTGAAGCCTACCGGACTCGAATTTTGTAGCACTCATTGCACCAACTACACTTTGTTTGCCAATATCATTACGCCAACTTAAAGCGGAGTAATTTGTAGATGCTTGGCCATCATCTGCCGCAGTTTGAATACTCATAATGCCCAAAGTATTGTTACTTTCTTTACCTAATAATCTTGCACCTGCTATAATAGGCACCGTTTCTCTTTGATCATTTAAGCCTATTTTTCTAGTGTAAAATGGAATAATTCTATTACCTCCAAACCCCATATTAAAATAATCTTCACCTTCTAAAAAAAACTCACGTAACTCAGGAAAAAACAAAGGAAAACGAGTAATATTAATTTGTTGCTGATCTGCTTCAACTTGGGCAAAATCGGTGTTAAAAGTAAGGTTTAGCCTATACGTTGGCGACAATAAATAATTAACTTCTCCACCAGCATTCAATAGTAATTTATCATCAGCTTTTGATGTTAAACCACCCGCTGTGGCATAAGGTTTAATTTCAACAAATCTTTTATTAGAAAGCTTATTTAAGCCAGTTAGTGTGCCTGCATGATTGAGTTGCTGAATGCGGTTATCCCTACTCCACCCTTGCCATAACACTTGTTCTCTCTTATGTCTAATGTTTCTCTCAAAATTAATTCCCCAAACTTGTTCTTCAACATTGGTTCTGTATTTAAGGGTGTAAAATGGAATTTCAAATTCGGCAAACCAACCACTATCTGTTCGTGTAGTAATTACATTCCATACACCATTCCAATATAAATTAGTAGTGCCCCCATTATTAAACACTTGCAAATCGGCACGCGCTCCATTAGGATTTGTTACAAACATAAAACCATTTCTTAAATCATGATAAGTATCAATAACGATCATAAAATTATCATCCAAATCGTAGTTAAAATCGCGTTTTAACTCTTTAGCAATAATTTTATTTGGTTTACTATCATAACACCAAACACCTACATATAAAAACTGCTCTGTAGTAACAATAGCCACCTCAGTGCGCTCACTTGCAGGCTCGCCAATTTTTAATTCTCTTTGCGTAAAATTATTAATTTTGGTTGCAGTTTTCCATACCTCATCATCTAATTTACCATCTATTTTTGGTTTATCAGTTACGTAACTCGCACTTATATTATTGGGCAATGAAACTTGTGCATACCCTGCATGAGCTGCTAAACAAATTAAGATGAGTAAAGATTTACAAATAGATTTTATGCTCCACATAATAATGGCTGCAAATTAATTATATTTTCTTTTAAAGTGGGAACAATTAAACTTTTAGTAGTTAAAATTTACAGAAAATTAAAATCGAAAACCCATGCCATAAGAGAAATAATCAGCTTTAGCGTAATGACTTTTTAAATTAAAACTTACATGAATATTTTTAGTGATGTAATAATTTAAGGCAAACTTGAGGTACATTACTGGCAGTACTTTATAATTATTGTAAACATAAAATCCTGCTGCTAAGGGTATCGTAAATTTATCAATAGCAATTTCATATACCGCACCAATGCCGGCCTGTAAATTAGTTTTATCATTATTAGATGAGTCAGTATCATACTTCATTTGATTGATTACTGAATCATCTTTAAACAAATCAAATAATAATCCCACACTTGCCTTTTCTTTGTAATTATTTAAAATAATAAATGAAAAATTACTTAAAAAATATTGCTTGCCTAGCACGGGATAAACCTGCTTTAAACCGCAACTATAGGCAAATAAATAGTTCAATTTTCTTTCGAATTTGTTCGTATCAAGCAAGGGATTTCTTACATCGTTAAATTTAAATTGATAACCCAATTGCAGCCCCGCCAAATTAACACCTAAATTAGGCAACTTAAAAGCACCATTCGAAAAATGGGTAAGGCAAATACCAAAAGAAATAAGTTGCCGAGGCGTAAGTTCAATAGCATAACTCTGTGTTAGTTGAATTGCAGCATTTAAGTGAGTACCTGTAACTAAATTCTTATAATTGTTTATTCTGTCAAATTTTTTCTCTAACCAGCCTGGCCCTAATGCTAATTTAAAGTTAAACTGACTTTTTTTGAACCTTGCATAGGGAAATTGAATGTAGGCTAAAGTTGCAGCGGCACTTCCTGTATATTTATTATTTGCAATATTGGTATAAAAAATACTTAAACCTATATGAGGATAATGATAAAGCTGATGCCACGTTTTGCTTCCACTGGTTTTAACACCCACATTAAATTCATACATTCCAAAATGCCCAGTTGGATAAGCCAATAAATTGGGCCGATGCGCCATAAAAATAGAGTAACTACCTCTTGCTTCAACAAAAATATTTTCGGTTTTATTTTTTGCAAAACCGGGTTGTTCAGCTACCAAAACCCAAAATATTACAACATAAAGTACGTTACTAAAACCTTTCATCAATCGCAATAATGAGTAAAATCTTCTAAATGATTCACTTTTATTTTATCATTCAATTCGGGATAATATTCACTGGGTGGAATTGTAGCAGTTTGACCTAAAATTTCCATACTTGAGGCATCAAAAACTTTAAATGCAAATGAGCCATCAGGGTTTGGGATAACCATACAAATCGCTTTAGTTTTATCAGCCGTTAAAATTGCTTTTTCTATTTCATCTTTACTTACTAATTGATATGAAAATTTATAATGATTCTCTATATTAGCTTTAGCATTTTCATCTAAATCGCTTTGATTTATTAGCAGTGTTAGTTCTTTCAAATGAGGCGCGTTTTTAATATACATTTTCATTAACTGTACCTCTGTAGTGCCTTTAATTCTATAGTCTAATTGCAAGGCCAAACTTTTTACAGCATAAACCAATTCAGCTTCATCTTGCTTTAAACTTGGCATGGCTGCATTGGCTACCGAGGCTGATTCAGGAGGCATGTCAGCTTTTTTTATTTCTAAAATTACAGCTCTGTATGGCAATTGTTTTTTGCTGTAATTTTCTACAATTTCATTTTTACTTTTATATAATTTGTTGCTCAATTTATAGTTAGAATAATCAGCATAATTAAAGCTATATTTTGTATTAATTAGCACTAATGTATTTGCTGTTTTATCACTTACAATTTTATTGAATTGTGCTTTATCCACAAAAGAAGGCTTTACTCCAATTTTCCAATATTGCTCAATCACCTTTTTCAAATTTGCATTATACTGTTCAATTTCTTGATAATAAATTTTGAGTTCATCAGGCGCTAACTTTTCTTCAATTTTTTTATTTGGCTCTTCAATTAACACTACAAGTTTTGATGTAGCAAAATTTGTTTGACAGCAGGCAAGATAAGGTGCTAAAAGCGCTAAAAAAATAAAAAGTAATCTTGATAAAAATAGCATAGTTGATTTATTGCAATTGTGTATATTTTAAAATAAAATTGAGTAATCCATTTTACGACTACAATTTTCCCTTGATAATTTCATCTACCACCGCAGGGTCGAGCAATGTAGAAGTATCTCCTAAACTACCAATTTCGTTTTCTGCAATTTTTCTTAAAATTCTTCGCATAATTTTACCGCTTCTGGTTTTAGGCAAACCAGTTACAAACTGAATTTTATCTGGCTTAGCAATAGCACCAATCATACGCGAAACAGTTAAATTAATATCTTTTCTTGCTAATTCTGCATCACCATGTGTTCCTTGATAAATAACATAAGCATAAATCCCCTGTCCTTTTATGTCGTGCGGAAAACCAACAACTGCACTTTCAACTATACCTTGATGCATATTAATGGCGTTTTCTATTTCTGCTGTGCCTATCCTATGACCACTCACATTTAATACATCGTCTACTCTGCCGGTAATACGATAGTTACCATCTTCATCTCTTAAACAGCCATCACCTGTAAAATACAAATTTTCATAAGTAGCGAAATAATTGATTCTACAACGTTCATGATCTCCATAAGTGGTTCTTAATATTCCTGGCCATGGGGCTTTCATACACAAATTTCCACTTACTCCATTCCCTAAAATTTCCTTTCCATTTTCATCTACTAAAACAGGTTGCACTCCAGGCAAAGGCAAAGTAGCATAAGAAGGCTTTGCAGGGGTTACTCCTGCTAAATTAGAAATTAATATACCACCCGTTTCTGTTTGCCACCAAGTATCAACTATTGGTGCTTTTTCTTTTCCAATATTTCTATCGTACCAATGCCATGCTTCCTCATTAATTGGCTCGCCAACTGTTCCTAAAACTTTAATACTGCTTAGGTCTTTTCCTGCAATATAGCCTTCTCCAAAACCCATTAAACTTCTAATTGCAGTTGGAGCCGTATATAAAATATCAACTTTATACTTTTCAATTATTTCCCAAAACCTGCCTGCATCGGGCCAGGTAGGCACTCCTTCAAACATTAAACTAGTTGCACCTGCACTTAAAGGTCCATATAATATGTAACTATGCCCTGTAATCCAACCAATATCTGCTGTGCAAAAATGTATTTGACCTTGTTGGTATTGAAAAACATTAACGAAGGTGTAATTTGCCCAAACCATATAGCCTGCACAAGTATGCACTACACCTTTAGGCTTTCCTGTAGAGCCAGATGTATATAAAATAAACAATTGATCCTCCGCATCCATTTCCACTGCTGGAAAGTCGTGATTGCCTTGCGTTTCAACTTTTTTAATTTCATCTTCCCACCAAACATCTCTACCTTTTATCATACTCACAGGCGTTCTTGTTCGTGTACAAACAATTACACGTTTTACAAATTTACATCCTATTAAAGCATCATCAATAACACTTTTAAGTGGAATCTCTTTCGCACCTCTATATGCGCCATCACATGTGATTACAAATTCAGCGTTAGCATCTTGTAACCTATCTGCTATTGCCTGTGCCGAAAAACCACCAAATACTACAGAATGAATAGCTCCAATTCGAGCGCAAGCTAAAAGCGCAATGGACAACTCGGGAATCATACCCATATAAATACAAACCCTATCGCCTTTTTTTACACCATTATTTTTTAACACATGGGCAAACTGACACACTTTAAAATGCAATTCTTTGTATGTTAAGATTCGATGATGCTCTTCTGGGTCATTAGATTCCCAAATTATTGCAGGCACATCAGGTTGTGTTATTAAATGCCTGTCGAGACAATTTTCGGTAATATTCAATTTTGCTCCTTCAAACCATTTTATGTTTGGCGTTTTAAAATCCCAGGTCAATACTTTATCCCAGTGTTTTTTCCAAGTAAAATTAGTGGCCACCTCTGCCCAAAATTGCTCAGGTTCTTCAACACTCTTTTTATATTGGATTTTATAATCTGATAATGATTTTATTTGATATGGATAATGCATGGTTATTAAATGAAGTGGTATAAGGCAAAATAGAGTACGAATATAATAACTCGTTCATCAATTTTAGAATGTTGATTGAAAAATAAACTTTTTAGCTATTTTTGCAGCATGACAACAATAGAACAACTGAGAGATCTCAGGGAGCGCGTTGAAGCGCTGAGGAGGTATCTTTGACATCGATAAAAAGATACGTGAAATAGAGGAAGAGGAGGAAAAAACGCTTAACCCAAACTTTTGGGATGACCCTAAAAAAGCAGAAGAGCAGTTAAAACTCATTCAATCAAAAAAAAATTGGACCATTGCCTTCAGTAAATGTATTAATCAGGCTGATGATGCATTTACCATGATGGACTTTTTGAAAGAAGGTGAAGCTACTGAAGCCGATTTGGATGCAAGCTATAATGAAGCAATTAAATTGCTCGAAGACCTCGAATTTAAAAACATGTTGAGTGGGAAAGAAGATAGCTTGAGTGCTGTGCTTACCATTAACAGCGGTGCTGGAGGTACCGAAAGTTGCGATTGGGCCAATATGTTGTTGCGCATGTACAAGATGTGGGCCGATAGTCATGGCTACCAAATTATTGAAACCGATTACCAAGAGGGCGATGTTGCAGGAATTAAATCTGTAACTATAGAAATAATTGGTGAATTTGCATACGGCTATCTGAAAGGAGAAAGCGGAGTTCATCGCCTCGTTAGAATATCTCCATTCGATTCAAATGCAAAACGACATACTTCTTTTGCATCGGTATATGCTTATCCTTTAATAGACGACACTATTGAAATTGAGGTGAACCCCGGAGATATTGAATGGGACACTTTTAGAGCCGGTGGTGCTGGTGGACAAAATGTAAATAAGGTAGAAACTGCAGTACGTTTACATCATAAGCCTACAGGAATCATCATCAAAAATCAAGAAAGTCGCTCACAGCTGCAAAATAAAGAAAATGCAATTCGTTTGTTAAAATCTCAAATGTATGAAATTGAATTACGTAAACGTCAGGAATCACAAGCTGCCATTGAAGGTACAAAAATGAAAATAGAATGGGGTTCGCAAATTAGAAACTATGTTATGCATCCTTACAAATTAGTTAAAGATGTTAGAACAAATTTTGAAACAAGCAACGTAACAAGTGTAATGGATGGCAATCTAGATGCTTTTATAAAAGCCTATTTAATGGAATTCTCAAATAACAACATCACCAACAATCAATCATAAAATAAGATGATTAAATTAAATTTAAAAAGATCAATCAGTTTAGGATTTATAATCACGCTTTACCTTAATCTTAGCGCTCAAAACACCGGAAATCATTCATTATGTTGGAAAATTACGGGGCAAGGTTTAGCACAGCCTTCTTATGTATTTGGAACAATTCATCTAATTTCAAAAAAAGATTTTTTTCTATCTAAACCTGCAGAAACAGCTTTCAAATCGTGTAAAACTTTGGCTTTAGAAGTAGACTTAAATATGGATAAGGAAACTAAAAAAGAAGTCGGTAAATCTGCCATCCTTCCTGATGGCAAGGCAATAGAGGATTTTTGCACTCCCGAACAATTAAAGGTAATTAATACTTTTATGAGTGACAGTGTAAATATTTCTGGTTTAAAAATTAAATTATACTCGCGTCTTAAACCAATTTATTTGCAAAGTATATTATTGAAAGAACAATTGAAAGGAGACAAATCCTACGAAGAAACATTTGCTAAAAAAGCCAAGAAAAACAACATGAATCAAGTTGGTTTGGAAGCTATTGATTTACAAATGAAAATTTTAGATACTATTCCAATTCAAACACAAATTAGTGATATGGTAACCTCTATTAAAGAGGGAAAGGCCAGCATTAGAACTTTTAACGAAATGATTGAAGTGTACAAGTCCCAAAATATTGAAAAGCTGCATCAATTGACGGTAAGTGAGGATAGTGGCATTGCCAATTTTGAAGATGTTTTTTTAAACAATAGAAATGAAAGTTGGATTCCGGTTATAGAAGATTTAATAAAAAAACAACCTACATTTATTGCCGTTGGAGCAGCGCATTTAGGCGGTAACAAAGGAGTAATCAGTCTATTAAAATCTAAAGGTTATATTGTTGAACCCGTTTTTTAGTATATTTGTACTTAAATTAAAAAACAAAAATTATGATTAAAAAATTTACCCTATTATGTATTAGTCTTTGCGGTTTTGTTTATACAAACTCAATGGCACAGCCAGGATCTGCTGCACAATTTCCTTATTATCAAAACTTTGATTCTTTAGTTCCTAACCAAACTATTGAAGAGCAAGGCGGATGGAATGTTGATTTGGTTCCATTTGGAATAGTTAACTCTATTGAGGTTTCAGCAAATAGAGGCATTAATGGAAGTCAGTCTATGTCTATCAATCTTAATGATAATAAAACTACTGATTCAACTTCATCGCCTTTAATAGGTTTAATAACGGCCAACGCCATTATTGGTTATTCTTACAGAATCGTTAACAGCAACGGCCTTGCGCATACTTTAACAGGCAATGCAGGCTTTAAGATTTTATTTAAACAAAATACTTCACTTCAATGGAATCTTGTTGATTCTATTTCTGCAAGCAATCATATTGATAGTGCCGACTACAGAAGGGTTGAAATACCAATAGGTGCATATAATTTTATGAATGGAAATTTTAGAATTGCATTCTATCAGGGCCTGCCTGGAGAAGACTTCTACATAGATATTGATAGTTTAGTAGTTTACGATCCTACTGTAACAAGTTTGAATTCAACATTCAATAATAACAACTATATTATTTCTTCGAATGAATTAAATTATATTACTGTTTCTAATAAAAACACAACAGCTAATTATAGTTTAATCAATATTTTTTCAGTTGATGGAAAGTTAGTTTATTCTAGCAACTTGAAAAATAACAACACAATGATAGACGCTTCGCAATGGAATAAAGGAGTTTACTTTGTTCAAATCAACGATGGAAAAAATCAAATTAATAAGAAAATTATTGTAAGATAAATTTTCAAAAATTATTTGGAAAGGGCTGGTAAGTTTTATCAGCCCTTTTATTTTGCCCTTATTTTTTTGTATGCCTTTATCGCAATCATTAAAGCAATTGTAAAAATTATTAATCCAACCAAGCCCCAAATCCAATTAAAGGCATGTTGAATTTCAACCACAAAAACAATGGTTACTAAAAATAGTGTAGCCACTTCATTCCAAACACGCAATTGACCTGATGTGTAGGTGCAAGTATTATTTTTTAATTGATTTAAAATATAACCACAAGAAAAATGATACACAGTTAATAGCAATACTGCAGCCAACTTTACGTGAAACCAAGGCATTTTTAAAAAGTCGATATTATTGAATAGCAACCACAGGCCAAAAACCCAAGTTAATATAGCAGAAGGCCAGGTAATACCGAACCACAATCTTTTTTGCATTATTCTAAATTGCTCAGATAATATTCTCCTTTCTGGTTCAGGCTTATCTTTGGCTTCTACATCATAAATAAATAACCTTACGATGTAGAATAAACCTGCAAACCAGGTAACCACAAAAATAATGTGAAGTGCTTTTATATAAAGTATGCTCATAATTGCCACAAAAATATACTTTTGCAAACCATTTTATGCAAAATACAAATAATAATCCTGCTCATTATAGAGCTAATATCAAAATTGGGCTGCATGTGGCTGTAGTTTTAAAAAAAGACCAACGTACAGGCAAAAGAACCATCGGGCAAGTACAATGGATTTTAACCAGTGCAGCATTTCATAGCAGAGGAATAAAGGTAATGCTAGCTAGCCGACAGGTTGGTAGGGTTCAAGAAATTTTAGATGCTAAGATTGAGATTGAAGAAAATGAATGATTCATTGTTTTTTGTTTTCACAAATACATTACCTTTGTCATCCAAAAAATTAAGCCCGGGTGGCGAAATTGGCAGACGCACCATCTTGAGGGGGTGGCGAGAAATCGTGTGAGTTCGAATCTCATCCCGGGCACCAATAAAAAAAGCAGGTATTTCTACCTGCTTTTTTTATTAACCATTAATCTCAATGCTATAAACCAAAACCATAATAGGCTCTAAATCCATTCGGGTAAACACCTTCTATTAAAACTCCACCTTTTTTATTTTCCAAGAAATTTAAATCCTCCACTTCTGTTACTGCATTTTTGTCGATGCTGGTAATGATAAAACCTTCTTTGATGCCAGAACTAGCTAATTTTCCTTCACCAAGCTGCTTTATTTTTATACCATTTGCAATACGTAATCTGCGCATTTCATCTTGAGTAACAGGCTCAAAAACAGCTCCTAATGCTCTAACTACACTTAACTTTTCTTTCTTCATTAAATCGGTATTGTTATTTTTATTCTTAAACATCAATGCCACTACTTTTTCTTTTCCTTCTCTTATTACGGTTACATTAATTTTATCACCAGGACGGTATTTGCTTACTTGCTCTTGCAGTTCAGGAGAACTATTAACCTTGGTTTCACCAATTTTTGTGATGATATCGCCTTCTTTAACTCCAGCCATATCTGCTGCACCACCTTCGGTAAGACCTGCCACATAAACACCTTGGTACTGATTCAAATTCTTTTCTTCTGCTAATTTATTATCTATTTCTCTAATGCTTACACCAATAAAAGCACGCTGTACTGTTCCAAATTCTAATAAATCGGCCATTACTTTTTTTACAATATTTACAGGCACAGCAAAGGAATAACCTGCATAGGAACCCGTGTTTGAGGCTATTGCAGAGTTAATGCCTATTAATTCACCTACAGTATTTACCAATGCTCCACCACTGTTTCCTGGGTTAACCGCAGCATCGGTTTGAATGAATGACTCAATAGGATAACTTCCTTTGTTAGCATTGGCCTCAAGCGCATTAATACTTCTGCCTTTTGCACTAATAATACCTGCTGTTACAGTAGAAGTTAAGTTAAATGGATTGCCAACAGCAAGTGCCCACTGTCCAACTTTTACATCATCGGAATTACCATAGGTAATGTAGGGTAAGCCGGTTTCTTCAATTTTTAATAAAGCCAAATCCGTGTTGGGATCCTTACCAATAATTTCTGCAGTGTAGGTTTTGTTATTGTTTAAGGTAACTTCTACCTTTTCTGCATTATTAATTACGTGATTGTTTGTAGCAATATAGCCATTTTCTGAAATAATAACCCCTGAACCGGTTGACATTTGTTGTTGGCTGTTTCTTCTGTATCCATTATCACCAAAGAAGAACTGATGCCAAGGATCAGCCATAAAACTGTCTTCTTTAAAAAATGTTTTAATGTGCACCACAGCATGTATTGTTTTTTCTGCTGCGGCCTCAAAGTTAACGCTAAGTTCCGGCGTTGCGCCATAATTTACAGCCCTTATTGGTTGTTTAATTTCTGCGCTAAAATTGTTTTTTTTGGGCGACTCAAATTGATTAAAAAGAGCAGCTCCCGCAAATCCGGCACTGGCCGCTAAAATAATGCTCGCTATTTTTTTCATATTTAAATGGTTTTTTGTGGATTAATTTTTGACTTAGCTCGATTGCAAATTTCAATCCTTTCTACCTCATTGTCAACTAAAAAGTTGTTAATGAAATAG
>CAIKXD010000094.1 GCA_903831265.1 uncultured Bacteroidota bacterium | reverse complement strand
AAGAGCCTGTTGAAATCAACAGGCTCTTTTTTTTAATATACTATAAATATTAATTTCTTCTATCCCCAAATAAACGAAGGAGCATTAAAAACAAATTAATAAAATCAAGATACAGTGTTAGTGCTCCTAAAATAGATAGCTTTTTTGTATTTTCATCACCATAGGTTGTGCCCTCACCAATCATCTTAAGTTTTTGAACATCATAAGCTGTAAGACCCGTAAATACGGCCACGCCTACGTAACTAATAATATAGTTTAGCATACTGCTTTGCATAAACATATTTACTATAGTGGCAATGATAATTCCAACGAGACCCATCATCATAATTTTTCCGAAAGATGTTAAATCGGTTTTTGTAGTGTAACCAACAACAGCCATTGTGCCGAACATTCCAGCGGTAATTGCAAAAGTTAAAAATACTGAACTTAACGTATAAGCCAATAAAATAAAACTCATGCTTATGCCAACCAAGGTTGCATAGGTTATAAATAGTATTATTAGTGTTGTATAAGACAATCTGTTAAATGCGAATGACATTAATAATACAAACCCAAGCGGGGCAAGCATTACAACCCATCCAAGAACAGACATTTTGCCTTCTTCTGTAACTAGCATTCTTAACAAAGTTAAATCGCTTGCAAACCACCAAGCTGCAACAGAAGTTACTATTAAGGCCAAAAACATCCATGAAAACACATTGGACATAAAGGTTTTAACATTGCTGCTGGTTTGTTTATAAGTACTGCTTCCTGAAAGATTAAAGTGATTGTTTTCCATAGTTTTTATGTATTTTTATAAGTGCAAATGTAATTATTTATGAATATTGAGTCTATATGCTTTAACCAGTTTAACAATAAATATACCAAACGAAATTGTATGACAATGTTACATTAAATTATGATTGCTGAATTGCCAATGCTGTTTTGTATGTGCTCAAAACTCGCTCTCTAGCGTATTTGTGATCAACTATTGGTTTCAAATAAGTTAGCTCATCGTATTCAGGAATCCAATGTTTAATATATTTTAATTGCGGATCAAACTTTTTTGTTTGTTCGTATGGATTAAATACTCTAAAATAAGGAGCCGCATCGCAACCGCTGCTAGCGCTCCACTGCCAACCACCGTTGTTACTGCTCAGTTCGAAATCAAGTAATTTTTTAGCAAAGTAAGCTTCTCCCCAACGCCAATCAATTAATAAATGTTTGGTTAAAAAGCTGGCAACAATCATTCTAACACGATTGTGCATAAAGCCAGTTTGATTTAACTCTCGCATACCAGCATCAACAATTGGATAGCCTGTTTTACCATTGCACCATAGGTCGAAATGATTTTCGTTGTTGATCCAAGGGATGTTGTTGTAATTAGGCTTAAAAGCACCTTTGGCGACATGCGGGAAATGAAATAAAATCATCATATAAAACTCGCGCCAAATAAGTTCGTTGAGCCATGTTTCGTTAATTACTTGCGCTTTTAAAACCAACTCACGAATACTTACTGTGCCAAATCTTAAGTGTACACTTAACTTACTGGTGCCTTTAATGGCCGGTATGTCACGCTGTTCTTTATAATGCTTAACTGTGTTTTGGTTTAGCTCAATATCGGGAAATATAATACCCGTTGGTTTAAAACCAATTTCACTTAGCGTTGGTATTGCAAAAGGAATTGTTTTTAAAAAGTGCTTAAAATATTTTTGTGTTGGGTAAGCTTTTGTGAACCACGAGTTGAGTTTGCTTTTCCATTTACGCATGTATGGAGTAAATACAGTGTATGGCTTTTGGTCGTCTTTAACTACTTCTGCTTTTTCAAAAATAACTTGATCTTTAAAGGTATGAAAGCTTGCACCAAAACTATGTACTAAATTGGCTATTTCTTTGTCTCTTTTGATAGCATAAGGTTCGTAATCATGATTGGTATAAACCTTAGTTATTTTATATTGGTTTGATAAATTTTTAAATACTTCTTCAGGGGTTCCAACTAAAACAATCATTGAACTGTTAAAAGTGAGTAATTGTTGTTGCAGTTTTTCAATATGTTGGTGAATAAATTCTACGCGCGAATCGTATTTATCTTCGAGTTTATTTAATATGTCCGAATCAAAAATAAAAACAGGCAGAACGCTCTCATTTTCTTTAAGAGCATGGTATAAACCAGCATTGTCGTTTAATCGTAAATCTCTTCTAAACCAAAACAGCGTGATGGGTGTTTCTATCATTATTTTTAATGGTTTAATTGTTTTTATTTGTTAAACACCGCTTTAGAGTTAAAGTTTAAACTCGGTGTGCGAGTTTTATCTATTTTAATTTAAAGAAAAAACCTCTCCTTCCCTGGCTAAATAAGTATCTTTAAATCCTTGTCGGGCTTCATGTAAAAGAGGCTCTAGGTCGCTATACCGTGCTGAAAAGTGACCTATCAATAGTTTTTGTACACCACATTTTTCGGCTACTTCTGATGCCTGTTTTGCAGTGGTATGAAAAGTTTCGTTGGCTCTTTTAAGCATTTCATGTAAAAAAGTGGCTTCATGATACAATATTTTTACCCCCTCTAATTGAGGAAAAATTCTTTCATCATATTTTGTATCGGAGCAATAGGCGTATGACTCGGGAACCTTTGGTGGAAACGTAAGCTCTTTGTAAGAAATTTGTTTCCCGTTTGATGCTATATAATCGTTTCCTTTTTTAATATTTGGAATATCTTGAGGTAAAATTTTATAGGCTTCAATTTTATCTTTTCGAATTGACAACAATGATGGTTTTTCTCTAAAAACAAAACCACAGCAAGGTATTCGGTGATTTAATATTACAGTTTCAACGGTTAACTTATCGTCATCATAAATTACTTGACTTGTTTTATGTTCAAAGAAATGATAAATAATTTGGTATCTTAAATAAGTTTCGCTGTGTTTAAACTGTATTTCTAAAATTTCTTTGAGCGGTTCATGGCAATATATATGTAAGTCATTTGTCCGGTTCATTAAATGCAAGCTCGATAAAAAACCAGGTAAGCCAAGAATGTGATCGCCATGTAAATGACTAATAAAAATGTGATTTATTTTTGCAAACTTTACTTTGTATTTGCGCATTTGCATTTGAGCCCCTTCGCCACAGTCAATTAAAAAATAACGGTCGTAAATGGTAACTACCTGCGAAGAAGGATGTCTATTTAAGGTAGGTGTAGCAGAACTACTGCCTAATATGGTTATTTCGAAAGACAAAGGGTTTTATTTAGTGAATGTAAAATTACCTACATAGATAATTCAATGTTTGGCATAAAGAAATTGTTACTAACAAGAGGTTTGTTATTATTTTGAATGAGCGTTGATTGTGCTGTTTTTGCTTATAATAACGTTTTCAATTTAGTGCAATTGCAGCATGGCATTATGTTACTAATACCGATTGAAATTATTAAACACTTTAATTGACAAAGCTTTTTTATATTTGACTCTACTTAGATTGATTACATGAAAAACAAATTGCTCCTTCTCAGCACTATTTTTATATTATTAATTATAAACTGCCAAGCACAAGACCAATTTCTCATTGACTCTTTAGAGCTCCAACTCAAAAATCATACAGCAAAAAAAACAGAATTAGGTTTAAAGTCATTATCTTTATATGCTACAAAAGCAATAAATATTTTATATCCTATGCATACTTTGCCAATAATCCAGAAAAGTCAATTGAATATGCCAATCAAGTACTTAGTTTATCGGAGCAGCTCGCATATGAAAAAAGAATTGGAAATGCATAATTAACAAATAAAAAATTAAGTTATGTATAAATCATTTTTGCTATTAGTTTTCACACTCCTTTTGCTAATTAAAACCAATTGTATTGCTCAAGATCAACATTGTGTTGATTCGCTTACAACAAAATTAAAAAGTCTTAGGGTTGAAAAAAAGAAAATACGGAATTACAAAGTAAGTTTGAAAGATAGCACAGAAGCAATACTTTTAGACGCACTCGCTTTAGAGCACTGTGGTAATAACCCGAAAGCAGCATTAGATTATGCTACTCAATGTCTAGAATTATCAAAGCAAATAGGCTATAAAATTGGCATAGGGCATGGCTACTATGGTCTTGGTCTTGTGAATCAATACAATGGAGATTACTTGATAGCTATTAAGCTTTTGGGTAAAGCCATAACCTGTTATAAAGAAATGGATAGCGAAAAAAATATTGGCTATTGTTTTAATGCCATTGGAATATGCTATGAGAACATAGGTAATTATCCATTGGCATTGAATAACTATTTCACTTTTTTAAAAATAATGGAAAAATATGGAAATAAAATGACAATTGCAGCTGCTTATAATAACATCGGGAATATTAATACAACCCTAAAAAACACTCAGGAAGCACTAAAATATCATTTTGCCTCCTTAAGAATAAAAAAAGAATTGGGTGACAAACGAGGGATAGCCGATTCTAAAGGTAATATCGCTGGTATTTATGCTGATCAACATCTTTATACACAAGCTTTAAAATTACATTTTGAATGTCTAAAAATAAAAGAAGCGATTCAAGACAAAGCAGGGATGGCTATTTCACGCCTTAACATAGGAATTGTATATATGATGCAGCATAATTATGTCGAAGCATTAAAAAACATGTTTGCTGCCTTAAAAACACAAGAAGAATTAGGAGATAAAAGCGGTATTGCTTCATCCTACTCTGTAATTGGAGAATGCAATATCAAATTGAAAAAACACCTTGAAGCTGCTGAATCATTAAAAAAAGGATTGATATTGGCAAAAGAGACAAGGAATATAGAATTATTAAGTGGTATCTATGAAAATTTATCAAAATTAGACAGCGCACAGGGTAATTCAAATAAAGCATTAGCAAATTATAAACTCTACATCACTTACCGGGATAGTTTGTTAAACAATGAAAACATAAAAAAAACAGTTTCAATGCAAATGAATCATGATTTTGCTAAAAAAGACGCAGAAACTAAGGCTATTCAAGAGAGAAAAGATGCCATTGCATTAAAAGAATTGCAAAGACAAAGAGCAGTACGCAATGGTTTTGTGGTGGGCTTTACATTGGTGTTATTATTAGCCGGGTTTATTTTTAGGAACTACAAACAAAAACAAAAAGCAAACTTATTATTAGAAGAAAAAAACATAGCCATTAGCTCGCAAAAAGAAGTGATTGAAACACAAAAGAAAATTGTTGAGGTAAAACAAAAGCAAATAGTTGATAGTATCAATTATGCCAAACGCATTCAGGAAAGTATTTTAATTCCTGAACAAAGTATTCAACAACACTTACCAAATTCCTTTGTGCTTTTTATTCCGCGCGATATTGTCAGTGGCGATTTTTATTGGTTTCATCAGCATGGCAACCAAAGCATAGTTGTATGTGCCGATTGCACAGGACATGGCGTTCCGGGTGCATTCTTAAGCATGGTGGGCAGCACCCTACTCAACGAAATAGTAATTCAAAAACAAATAACAGACCCTGCCAACATTATGAAACTACTTGCTGCAGGCGTTTCGGACACCCTGAAGCATAAAGAAAAAGATGAAATAGATATGGATGGAATGGATATTAGTATATGTACTTTAAAAAATAAAGAAGTACACTTTGCTGCTGCCAATAATCCAGTGTATGTTGTTAACCAAAACGGGTTGATGGAAATAGAACCGCAAGTAAATTCTATCAATGGTATTTTTGAAATGAATACCGATGAAAAAATAGAAAGTATAATGCTATCGCCAGAAGCAGGAAGCATGGTATACTTGAGCACAGATGGTTTTGCCGACCAGCCCGGACAAAAAACCAACAAGAAATTATACTCTGCGGGTTTTGAGAAGTTGCTTACGCAAATACACCAACTACCATTACACCAACAAAAGGAAAAACTTGCTACTTTTTTCATTGAATGGAAAGGAAATCTAAAGCAACACGATGATATTTTAGTGATGGGGGTAAGAGTGTAAAAAATTATATATTTGACTTTTAATTTTTAACTGAAAACAATATGGAAGTAGCCACAAACAACACTTCTTTTTTCAATGAGTTATTCAGCAAACTCAATGAATATCAGCTCAGCTATGCCTACAAAGGAGACTTTACAAAACATTTAACCGACAACATTCTTGAGCTTGCCGAAACGGGTATGCAAACCGAAAGTGAAAATAACCTTACCAAAAAGAAGGTTTATTTTATTATGGTGGAGTCCTTACAAAACATTACAAGGCATCAAGGGACACCCGAAACAAGAATGTTGGAAGGATTCTTTTCGATGAATAAATATCCTAGCGGTTACCTTATAACATCTGGAAACATTGTAGAAAATAAAGACATCGATGTTTTAAAACAAAAGCTTGATAAAGTAAATTCCTTAGATGGAGCTCAGCTAAAAGAACTCTATCAGGAAATGCTTGCAGAAGGAAGTTTTTCTTCTAAAGGTGGTGCTGGGCTTGGATTGATTGAAATGGCGCGTAAGTCGGGTAATAAATTGACTTATCATTTTGAGGCCGTAAATGCTGATTACTCCTACTTCTATTTTCAATGCAATATTGCAAACAAAAATGCTGAACAATTAGAAACTACAGTTATAAGTAATACCGATACCCTTACTGTAACCATGGCGATGCACAAAACGGTGGTTGATCATAACCTTAAGTTATTTTATCATGGACAGTTTGGACACGAAAATATTAAGAGCATTCTTAAAATGACTGAAGGTAGTTCCTTTGAAACGGATAATGTTTTGTTCAGGAAAACAACCTTTGCCATTATGATAGAAATGCTTCAAAACATTTGCTATCACGGCATTTCTAAAAATGAAAACGAAAATGAAAAGCCGGGTTTATTTATGGTTTCTGAACATGAAAACTATATTGAACTTATTACTGGCAATTATATACATAACGCCAAACTAAATTTAATTGAAACAAGAATCGACTATATGAATAAATTAAACATGCACGAACTAGAGGCTTTGTTTTTAGAAGTTATCGTAAAAGAAAAAAACGACAACTCTCCAGGTGCAGGTTTAGGCTTTATTGATATACGAATGAAAACAGGAAATAACATACAGTTGAACACACAACCCTATAACAACGAATTAACTTTTATAACCATTAAGACCACAATTAATTTTTAACATGAATACAATTACAAAAACGGCAACCGAGGACACGCCAGAAGTAAACTTTAATGAATTGGATAGCAGTTTGAAAATTTCAGGGCGTTCAATGCCCGAAGATGCCATTTCATTTTACACACCAATTATTCAATGTATAGAAGAACTTCATGCAACTGGTTTTAGTTTAAAGCAAATTGATTTTCATTTTGAGTTCCTAAGCACTTCATCCACCAAGCAAGTAATGAAGGTTTTTCAAGTAGTAAACGAAATAAATAAAACAAAAGAAGTAAAAGTGAATTGGCTTTACGATGAAAATGATACGAACATGAAACGTACAGGAGAATTGTTATTAAAGTTAGTTCAATTCCAAATGAGTTTTAGTGAGGTAAGTGCTGGATAATTTAATCTTAACTCATCCTTTCTTAGCACCCAATTTGGGCGTAGTTAATTGATAACTGCGCCCTTTTTAGTTTAGTGATGTATTGTTTTTAGATAAAATGGCTTTCGCTATTTTGGCTCTGTGGCTAATACATGTCAATTTAAAAATCAATTTGGATTTTACTTTTTATACCGATTACACTTTCAATTTAGTACAATTGCGGCATGGACTTATTTTACTAATTTCAAGTAGTATCGGCATTAACCATTGTAAATTTATTAAACAGCATTGGGCTATTTAATAAATACAATTGGTATTACACTTGAAAGCACTGGATGATGGCGGGGCAAGCCCGCCATGACGTAATTATGGGACTCGGTTTACAAAACAAGAAGAAATGCATCAGTTTAAACACTAAATTTAAAAGCACTTTGAATGATGGCGGATCAAGCCTACCATGACGTGCTTAAGAGATAAGTTTTACCCAGAATTGCCTTACTTAACCCAATGATAATGTGTTAGAGAGCAATCGGAGTTGTGATGCTTTTTTTTAAGGTGAAACCAAATTAATGGAGATGTTGGTGTAGAGAGCATTTCTAAGGGTGTT
>CAIKXD010000093.1 GCA_903831265.1 uncultured Bacteroidota bacterium | reverse complement strand
GAAAGAAAATTGTATATAATTCGAAAATATTGTTGGCCATAGGTGAATAAACAAAAGCAGGGTTTCACTCCGGTTTTGGGACTTGTTGAATTAAGGAGGAAAAGCCCGAAAAATAGAATAATTTTAATTTAAAAGGGAAGCATGAGGACACGAATTTATAGCTTTTGGATCATAACATTGAGTAGCCTTGTGCTAATGTCGTTTAGATATAATAATCCAACTTATCAAACAGAGTGTGTGACTTTGGAAACAGATGGGTACGTTACCATTAAAATATGGAACACGAAAAAAGGTGCAAAATACAAACCCGAACAAGCACGAAAAGATGCCGTTCATGCGATTTTATTTTCAGGTATATCTGGAGGTAACGGTTGTACCACACAACCCCCAATTTTAAACAAAACCGAGGAGTTAGAAAATTTTAAAACAATTGAAAAGAGTTTTTTCACTAAGAAAGGAAAATGGTCAATGTTTACCAGAAGCTCTGCAACTGAAACCACATTACCAGTTCACCTAGGAGTTAAAAATTGGAAAGTATACCAAGTATCGATATCCAAAAACGAACTGCGAAAATACCTTGAAGAACAAAAAATAATCAAATCACTAACTAATGGATTTTAATATGAAAAAATTACACTTTATACTAATAGCTTTTGGTTTGCTTGTTTCAACAAATACGCTGTTTGGTCAAGCTAAAAAGCCAACTTTAATGATTTTACCCAGTGACAACTGGTGCGAGCAGCGTTATTTTATGACCGAGTTTGATAATCAAGGCACCAAACAAAAAGTACCGAATTATAAACAAGCTTTCCAAGAGGATACTGAAATTGGACAAGTAATCAGTAAAATTGGTGGGCTTATGATTGACAGAGGCTTCCCTTTGAAGGATGCTGAGCAGGAATTGAAAGCAATTGAAGCCCGAAATGCTGAAGACAATATGACTACAAGCACAGCGAGTGGTTCTTCCATTTCCGAAAGTCCATTAGATAAATTAAAAAATAAAGCCAAAGCAGATATCATTATTCAAATTTGGTGGAAAGTAACTAAAACCGATAATGGAAATGTTATATCTTTTGTATTAGAAGCCTTTGATGCGTATACCAGCAAGCGTATTGCATCTTCAACGGGAAATGGCACACCAAATAATACCGATATTGTTCCTGTATTATTACAAAATGCAATTTTAGCAAACATTGATCCTTTTGCGGCTCAACTGCAATCGCATTTTGATGATATGTTTAATAATGGAAGAGAAATTTTACTTACAGTAAAGAAATGGAACAGCTGGGATAAAAATATGGAAACCGAAATTGATGGGAAAGAAATTACAGATTATGTAAATGAATGGTTACAAAAAAACACCGTAAAAGGAAGGTTTAACATGAGTGATGCAACTGAAAATATTATTCATTTCGACCAAGTGCGAATACCATTGTATGATACAAATAACAATGCCATTGATGCACGCCAATTTGCAAAGGATTTACAAAAGTATTTAAAAGCAGCCCCATTTCATTTTGAAGTTAAACTAATGACTCGTGGACTTGGAGAAGCAATCCTTGTTTTAGGTGAAAAATAAATAATTATGAAAAAAATTATAACATTACTCATTTTAACTTTTGCTGCAATTACCATTAATGCGCAAGTGAAACTGGATGACTTCGGAAGAATTGTTTTAAACACTTATTTGCCTGATAACATAGCATTACCAGCAGAAGCTAAAAACTTACTCATTACCAAGCTAAATCAAATTACAAGTAATAATGGTATGGGTGGAAGCCAAGCAAACCCTCGTTTTATTATTACTGCAAATGTAAATGTGGGTACTAAAGACATTATTGCAGGGCCACCACAAATGATTGCTCAAAATATTGATATTACGCTCTTTATTGGTGACGCTGTTACTAATACCATATTCTCTAATACAACATTAAGTATAAAAGGTGTAGGCACAAATGAGAATAAAGCTTTTATCGAAGCATTTAAAACTATTAATCCTAAAAATAAAGACGTGTTAGCTTTCTTAGAAGAGGGAAAAACAAAAATCATAAATTACTACAGTACAAATTGTGATTTCATTATCAAAGATGCGCAAACATTGGTAAAGCAAGAAAAGTATGATGAAGCAATTTACCAATTATCACTCGTACCTGATGTTTGTCAAGAATGTTATTTCAAGTGTCTAGACACCTTGACTTCGATTTATCAAAAGAAAATAGATGTTGATTGTAACGTGAAATTAAATAAGGCAAAAATGACTTGGGCTGCAACCCAAAATATTGACGCTGCAATAATTGTGGGCGACATATTAAGTACAATTAATCCCATTGCAATGTGCCAAGATGAAGTTAATGCCCTTATCAGTAAAATAGATGCAAAACTAAAGGCAGATGAAAAAGCGCGTTGGGAGTTTAAGATGAAAAAGTATCAAGACGAGGTTGAAGACAAGCGAGAACAACTTAGAATTGCAGAGGAAAGTGGCAAAAGAGCGGATGAATTTGAGGAAAATCAAGCAAGGCGCAACTTTGAGTTGGATAAAATAAGGGTAAACTCATACAGGGCGGTAGCTGTTGAACAAGCACGAAATCAACCACAAAATGTGACGTATAACAATATTAATTGGAGGTAATTATGG
>CAIKXD010000092.1 GCA_903831265.1 uncultured Bacteroidota bacterium | reverse complement strand
TGGTTAGAACATTAAACTTGATACCATAGGCAATACCTAACAGAATAAAGTATTTTCCAAATTGATAGTTATTCTTCTTAAAGAAATAAAAAAACAATGCTAAAGTTAATAACTGAATAGGTTCAGGCTTTGGAACCATAAAGAAATAGGCCGTATAATAAAGGGTCGCTGTGGCCACATAAAATAACAATCGGTACTTCCAATCTTTTAAATAGGTTCGACCGAGTAATACAAGTCCAGCAATGACCATGAAGGTATGCAACATTCTAACTGTATACACCAGCCCAGTTATTCCAAATACCTTATATGGAAGCCAAGCAAATAGCGCATCTGTATAAAACATGATTCTTCCGTAATAGAGCACATCACCCGAAATAATGGCCATCAAGAAATGTTTCCATGACAGCGGATTTAAAATTGAATAGACCTCTCTTACTGTTAAATATTCATCATGCCCCGTTAAAGCAAAATTAATATTTGAGTTGTCTAATAGTTGCGTGTTAAGAATTACTGACAAAATGAACAAGCAAGCTATAAATATTGAATTCGTAATTTTCATATTGGGTTTGTTATACAGGCATTAATATTAATAAACAATATATTGTTACGAACGTTTATTAGCCAAGTGTTCTACTATCTTAGCCATTTTTATTTTATAGGATAAATGTGCTTCGGCCAATTGTCTCATTTGTTTGCCATGGTCCAAATTCTCATATTGCGCTAAAGCAAAACGAATAACTTCATTGATATCTATTGCGCTATCATCATTGGAAAATTGCAAGGCAAAAGCTTTCATTTCAGGATATAACTCCATGTCTGTATCTTTATAAGCATAAATAAATGGTAAACCTCGGGCAAAGTATTCTCTTGTTTTAATTACTGTAGTTTCATGCAGGTTTTTGCGATAAAACCCCAACGTTGAAACCCCTAAATGCATTTTGTCCATAAACTCATCTAGAACATCCAATTGCATGTGATTGTGTAACTTTATTCTATCATTATCTGTAATCAAAGTCTTTTCGTATGCGAGGTTATTTCCTAAAATATGAAAAAACAATTGATAAGGCCCTGAATAGGTTTCTATACTTTTAATAAACCTTTCTAAGCCATTGTCATCACGTCTAATTGACGATCCTTTTAAAAATACAAAATGAAATGTGTTATGAATGGATTCTATTCTTTTTAACTTAAAATCATTCACTTCTACGGCATCACCACTCACCATCCAATTTATGCGACTTAGATTTACTTTTTGTAAGTTTAAAATTTCTTTTGAATTACAAAGTAGTAAGCGCGTATTTTTGTTTATCGATTGCCTAAACAAATGCTCATTGGCCAACGGATACCATAGGTGTTCAAAATAACTTAGCAATTCTGAGGGTCTGAATGCAAATTTGAGTTCCTTTTTATATAATTTCAACTCCGAAATTTCGTCACTCAAGTGTTCGATTATAATTTTCTTTTTATTAAAAATCAGATAATACCATAGTCTAAAACTTGCCATGGGATAACGCATAAAAAAATAATCATAGTTATGTCTTTCTGTTTTAAATAATTTTATAACTGAGCGTATTACAATAATTTTAGATTGTAGTGATTTAAAATACTTTCTATTTCCTTCTGGTATCTTAATAAAATCTATAAATTCATTATACTTCAAAGAATTGATATTTTGCGTTGTCAAAAAAAAGCCTCTACATTCACAATCTGCCGTATTCAAATATTGAATCTGGTGCATCACCTTTTTTTGGACTGAATCGGGATTTAGACCTGCTGATGTAAATATATAGCCTATTTTTAGTTTCATTTAACCAATTCAGTTAATCCCAAATTAATAGGTATAGCCTTCTGTCCATAAACCATTGATATAAATATTTTCTATGGCATGGTTTGGTACAATACTATCTCCATTTGTGTCCATCATCACAAATGTTGCCCAATCGAGTATTTTTATTTCGCCTTTGAAATTCGTGAACAGCTTAAATATTTGTTTGTTTAGTTCATTTTTAAGATTGCCAAAATAGGTAATTGATGTTATATCGGCATCCATGAGTTCTAATATTAAACTTTCAAAAACCAAGGTGTAATGTGGCTCGCTGTTACTTGTTATTTCTGATAAATAAATAAGATTTGCATTGTCTTTTATGGCATAAATATAATATCCAATAACTTGGTTTTCGTAATATACTAGTCGGGACTTATAATTATTATTTGGATTTGTGAAAACTCTCCAATCTAAATATTTTGGAGTTAAATTTATGTGCAGCAAATGATCTTGTTCCTTAAAGCAATCATTGTAAAAAGTTTCAAAATCTTTCATGTATGTATTTAAATCTTTTACCTTAATTCTTTTAATATTTGGTTGAAATTTTGATTTAAAAATAGCTTTTTTAATACTTGTGTAAAATGATCTTAGAGCGCCAACTATCCCTTGACCTTTTGAATGAAATTTACTTGGTAAGTATAATTTGCCCTCAAATATTTCTTTTTCAATTGCATTGAAACCTACATTATCTCTCCATACTTTAACAGCTGGTGTGAAGCCCCATATTAATCTAGAATTATCCTTTATACATTCCGCAATTCCAATTTTGTACAAATCAGTGAATATTGATGCTCCACGGTACTCAGGAAGTAAATAATTACCTACAGTTTTATGAGATAAATAGGGTTGATTGCCCTTTTTAAGACCGATTGGAATATGCCCTTGAGTACAAATTAATTTATCATCCTTTTGATTATCTTGGGCAATTACATTAATGCTTCTTCCCTTTACCTGAACAAATTCCCAGTTGAATGTTTCCTTGGTATATCTGTGTGGAAATAACATTTGGTAACCTTGAACAATTTTTTCTTCAACATTTTTTGTGTCAATTAAAGTATAAAAGATTGATTCCATACTAATCGTTAATAAGTTTAAGGTTGATATGCTTCCAAGCTTTTATCGCATCCATATCTGTCAAACTACCTCTTTTATAAGCCATTTGAAGTTCATTGTTAAGTTCTATATCTTCTTGTGTATTTAATAACACCCAATCCTTCAAATGTTGATTAAACCAATAAGTCATTGGACTTGCAATACCCACTTTAAATGTTCTGGTCCGAACTTCTTCATTCATTTTATTAGCCATGGCCTCCCGCAGAATACGCTTTGTAAATCCATGGCCTATTTTACTTTCAAAAGGCAATGAAAAAATATACTCAACAACCCTATAATCTAAAAATGGCATTCTAATTTCAACACTGTTCATCATGCCTGCCCTATCAAAATTTCTTAACAAAGTTGGTAAAGAATTTTGAAAAAACTCATAAAATAAAATACGTTCCTTTGTTTTAAAGTGAGAGAAATCGTAGGGTTTATCACTTAAGGAAGGCAAGGCTATGGGTTGATAAAGCTTAGAATCTGGAGGGGCTGTTTGCAAGCATTTTTTAATTTGCCATTTGATTCTTTTGATGGTAGTAATCGATTGCTTAGTGATGGTGAGCAAATCGTTTTTCTTTGCCGTTTGGTAGGCGGGATAATACAAGCCTGATAAGGTTGTTGCATGCGCTTGTGCTTCACTTGCATTTTGTTCTTTAAGCGCCTCTAACCATAAATCATAGACCATGTAGAGATAGCCGTACAACATTTCATCAACCCCATGTCCATCTAATGATACTGTTATACCAGCATTTCTCATGCCTTTATAAATGGCCGAAACGGCTGTTATGGGTGCGCTCGAAATACCATCAAACAATTCGGTATCATGTTCTATATCTTCACTTAAGTTAGCGGTATTGGTAGTCACCCATTCTATTTTTCCTTTTGTGTAGTCGATGGCCTTTTCAACATAAGCGCGTTCATCGCTTTCGAGCCCTGGGAAAATGGCTGAAACTGCTAATTGAGAATCCTTGTTGGTGCGTTCGTTAGTTTCTGTATTTAAGATATCAAAAACAGTGCTGTAAATGCTACTTGAATCTAGTCCACCACTCAATGCCGTAGCCACTTTTACATCGCTTACTAATCTTATTCTACAAGCATCTTTGAACAACTCATAAAATTCTGAACTTTGTTTTTTATAATCTGAGGGTACAGGTCTCAACTTTTCGCGAATATCATACCATCTTTTTTGTTGAATGGTTGACTGATCATCTATCACTAAATAATGGCCAGGTAAAACTTGGAATATATCTTTGAAAATAGTGTAACCCAATCCTTCTAAAGCGTAATTGTTTTGGATGGTAATCTCACAATTCAGTTCATCTATTTGTCGATTAAATCCTTTTAAATATTTAAAGGCACGTGTTTCGGAAGCGAAAGCGAACGTTTGATTGAATTTTGAATAGTAGAGTGGTTTAACACCAAATCGATCGCGAGCGAGTATCATTTGTTTTTTATGATCATCCCAAATAGCCAAAGCCCACATCCCATTGAATTGTTCGAAACAAGCTAAGCCAAAATAGTCATAAGCAGCCAACACAACCTCTGTATCAGTCTCCGACCTAAAGGTATACCCCTTACTTATCAAATCGCTTTTAATAGCGTTAAAATTGAATATTTCGCCATTGTACACCATACAATACCTATCCATATAATAAAAAGGCTGGTGCCCTGCTTCTGTCAAATCTAAAATAGACAATCTCCGATGTCCTAAACCTAATCTCTCATTGTTCAATAAATCGTAACCACTACCATCTGGGCCCCTGTGCACCATAGCGTCCGTAAAGGCTTTGAGTACCTCTAGACTCTGAACTTCAAAATTAAAATTATATAAACCTGCTATGCCACACATTAAATTAGTTTAATAAATATTGATTAATAAATTGCGGATAATTGTTATCTGCATTAAAATTTCGTAGCCAAAAATTCCTTACCCCTTGTCTGTAGATACTATCGGTACATTTTGTTTCTAAAAAATCTTGTAAAACTGCAACAGTTCGTTCTAATTCAAAATCTTTTTCTAATAATAAACCGCTTTCAGCCGTAATAATTTCAGGCATTCCGCATACATTACAACCTACTACTGGAATGCCAAAACTGATAGCCTCCATCAGTGAAACTGGAATACCTTCAAAGCTACTCACGTTGAGTAACATGTGAACTGGATTTTCTCGGTAATATTCCATTATCTGTTGGTTGGGTACATGGTTCATAAAATGAAAATCGATATTTGTAGGTAAAGCTTCTGCAGCTTCTAAAAATTCGGATTGTAAGGTTCCACTTCCAAAATGAACCCATTTAATATTGGTTTTAAATTGACACATCAAAGAAACCAGTAACAAAGGCCTTTTATACCATGTGAGCGAAGAACAAGTAACAATTACAAAAGGCTTATCTGTTTGAATATTGTTTATACCTGCACTCCGAACGCCTAAGTAACTTAGACCCGTTTTTATTTGCATTCTATCTGAAAGATACTTTTTGGCATAATTAGAAATGGCAATAATGTCTTTTGGTTGTTTGATTTCAGTGTACCTAAAAGGAATAAACTTGCCATCTTGAAATTCTTCTTCAAAATCAAATAAGTGCACGCGGGTTTTAAAATTGAATTGTGGATTCTTAGCATGCATTATTGAAAGAATACTTCCCCATTCATTGAACCAATAAGAGTAATAAGTTGCATTTTTTACTTCGTTTAATGCAATATAATCTATTAGTTTTTCTGCTTTTATAACCCTACCAATTAGTTGGTAAAAAAGTGGCTTAAATTGTGTAATATATTTAATTCTGTGAGGCGAATAAATAATTTCATGAAAAAACCATCGAATGAAAATAGAAAAATTATTTAGAAGAACCTTTCTAAGTTGTTTATCAGGATTAAAATTGATTTTAACAACTTCGACATTGTTTGGAAGTGCGATGATTGTTTCATTTGGATTGAGTACAAAAATCGAAACTTTTTGAAAGGCTTTTGATAAATATAAAATTTCTGTTTCTAAGAAAGGTTCTCCCCCTTTGAATGGAAAAATATCTGTGAAGAGATACAGCTGTTTTTTCATGTTAATATAATGGTTCTTAAATAATGGCTTAATTATTTAAGATTAAAAACTGTTCTCCAGTGCCACTGTCTAATAACGTTTTTTTAACTTTGAGAAATACGGGAATTTCAACACCTTTTTCTACCACACAAAATTCAGGCTTTCTTCTTAAAATAAATTCTTTTTGAATAGCCAATAATTGCATTTTAGTTATGCTTTGACGCTTTAATTGACAATCATTGAAAAATGGTGAAAAATCAATAATCTCCTTTGATATAATATCTTTAGAAAGCTTATCCAATTTGTAAATTGTATCTTGGTTATTTCCTACTAGTAAATCTTCAACATTCAAAATTATAGTTGATGTCGCATTTTGTGTTAAAACCAAATAATTGCAAACCCCCGCATATACAGGGTTTCTTTGTAAATTAGGTCGATTAGTAATGTTAACATATTTTATTCCAATTTTATTTTTAAATTTAAATTTACCAATTGCATTGATATAGGTTGGAGAATAAGCAGATATTTTTTTCATTGGCAAATATTGAATGTTGTTGTAATTTTCAATAAACATTAAAATGGCCAGTA
>CAIKXD010000091.1 GCA_903831265.1 uncultured Bacteroidota bacterium | reverse complement strand
CTTTTAACTCATCATCTTTCTCCATTCCGTTAAAACCTCTTCGGTAAAAATCCACTTGCTTTGTTCTGCCATCCAGCTGAACACCAAACGGGCTATAGTCTGCAGTGTTTCGTATAGGGACGCAAACAGAAACAAAACTGTTGTATCGTATGTCAGTACTCAGATTCATGAATTTTGATTAGGAAATTTTGTAAAAAAAATAGTGATTTACTTATCACTTAAATTTTAAAAAAATGGATACACTTTGCATATAAAATACAATATAAAAAATTGATGATCAATAATTTAAACAATATGTATTAAATCAAAATCAATTAACTAAACAAAAAAAACTAAACAATAAATTACTCTATGAAAGTAATTCTTTATTTTCATTTTAGGAAATTTTCGAGGAAAATTCAGTGTTTACCCTTATAAAATAAGCTGTAAATACCTAATAGATTTTATCCCGAAAACGGGATGAATTATTTGTAAAAAAACAGGTTAAAAGAAAATACTTTTTTAACCTTTAAATATCAAATAATGATTGAATAAAAACTCAATTTTTAGGTTATACCTTTACCCTACTTTTAATCAATTGAGTTGCTTCCATTATATTGATAGGCATGTTTAGTGTATGAATTAAGAAATAGTCATTATTGGTTGTTAAACAACTCAACTCTTCAAAAAAAGTATCAAAAATATATTTTAACTAATTTAGTTTGCTTTTTTAAATCCAATTGTAAGGAAATCTGTTTCCTTCTGTATTTGTTCATTTTCAAAACTACTTAAATAAGATTCCGTAACAACAACAGAACTATGTCCTAATAATTCGCTAATCATTTCGATTCTAGCCCCTGAACGTTTTAAAACAGTTGCGAAGCTATGGCGTGCAAAATAAGTTGTAACATTTTCATTTATTTTAAGTTCCTGACAAATTTCTTTTACATAGTGATTAATAGTTTTAATTAATTGTTTGCTTGTAGCGTATTGTTTTTCAATACTCATTCCTTTTTGAAGATGTGGAAAAATAAAAGCATCTTGTGAAATTGAAGGTTGTCCCCATTTATTTATTATTTCCATTGTTTCAGGCTTTAAAGCAACAGAAATTTCTTTAATATCCTTGTTGCTTCTTTTTGTTTTTTCTCTTTTAAAAGTCAGCATATCATTTTTTATATTTGACCATTTTAACAGACAAAAATCCTTTACATTCATTCCGTTACATAAGTACAAGAAAAGCCAGTAATCCCTTGCCATTTCTTTAGTTGAATTGTTTGGTGCATTGTAATTATAAATTTTTGCCACCTCTTCGATTGTTAATGCTTTTTTTGTATTACTTCCTTTAGGTATTGAATATTTATCTTTACCATTACCAAATGGATAATTGTTCGCATCAATTTTTTGAAGGTTATAAACTGCTCTTAAACTTCTTAAATAAATACCAACTGTGGTTTTGCTTTTGCCGTTTTCGATCATAAAAAATTCATAATCGGTTAAAAACCTTTTTGAAATATCAGCAAATGACAAATTCTTTTTGAAGTATTCTAAACTGTTTTTTGCGCATTCATAACTCAACGCAGTACCTATTCTTTTTTCTTTTCGTAATTGTTCAATGTATTTATCAAAGGCAAATGATACACTGTCATTTACATTTCTTTGTTCAAAAAATCCTTCCTCAAAATTATCAAAAGTAAAAACAGTTAAACTATCAATTACATCTTGGGCTTTGGTTTGAAATGAAATTAATTTATTGTAGAGCTCTTTTTGTTCTATGGTTCTTCTTTTCGAATTTATCACACTTTCATAATCTGAAACGCTTATCTCAATTCCAGTTGAGTAGTACCTTCGTTTCCTATTATATGTTACTTTGATTTTTACTGAACAATTACCATTTTTTTTGGGTCGAATAGTATCTAAATAATAAACTGCTGTTGCCTTTAGTTTTTCCATAGCTTCTTTTTGTAACACATTTGTAACACAAAAGTAATATAAAAACATAAATAAAGTAAAAAATATATAAATATAAAAAACACTAAAAGCCTTGTTATACAACACTTTTAATTACTTTTATTTTGTTTTGTTATTGGTTTGTTTTGATGACAAATTATGACTCATAATCAGTAGGTGCTTGGTTCGATTCCAAGTGGGACCACACCACCCTAAAAGCCCCTTATTCAGGGGCTTTTTTTTAGATAATTGAATTTCTTTTGAATCCTCTAAATAAATGTATAGAAAATGTATTTTCTATAAGTTTCGATAACTCAGACCTTTCACACATCTAATGCAAAAAGAGGCTTAAAAGCCTCTTTGTATTTAAAATATATTTAGAAATAAAATAGAATTAACGCGTATTTAAGTTATAAAGACCCTAGACATAATCTATCATATGCTGTTCAGTTGTTACTGCACCGTAAGTTTTTTAATAAAACGCTTATCGTTTACATCAAATTGTAGCATGTACATTCCACTTGGGTAATTCGAAACATCTAGTGTGAATAATGTGATTCCGGACTCAACTGCAATTTGTTTCGTTTCTAGTAATTTGCCTTCCGAACTGATCAGTGAATAGTTAAAATCCGTTGGTTTTTTCGAAGCAATAGAAATGGTCACTTCCGTTTCGCAAGGATTGGGATGCAAATCAATGTTGGTGGATTCGACAGCACAATCGCT
>CAIKXD010000090.1 GCA_903831265.1 uncultured Bacteroidota bacterium | reverse complement strand
GGTAGAATATTTGAGCTACCAGAGGTTCCTGAACTAAGCCTCCATTTCCAACTTGAAATAATTTTACTATCCCTAAGAAAATTTTCTTTTGACATTTCCCACGCAAGAGCAATACCAGGGAAGAATGCCCATTTGTTGTTGGCTCCAAATTTAGAAGAGCCATCATATCTACCATTAATTGTTACAAAATACTTTTCATTAAATTTATAACTGACCCTTCCTAAAAAACCAACAAGTGATTCTTTAATTTTTGATGAATTGTAACCTGTAGACACCGCTCCAGCACTTAAGTTATACGGACCATATAAATCAGTATTAAATTGGGTAACTTCCCCAGAAGATGTGAAATCCCTCACTCTTTCCGACAATTCTGACCCGCCTAAAAAAGTGAAAGAATGTTTATTTTTTGTTGTTGCGTAAGTAAGTATATAGTTATTTGTATACTCGTTGCTTTTATCACTTCTTACAACTGCTTGTCCGCTAGTTAAGCTCCCTTCTAAAGTTGTGCTAGGTAAATAAGATAGTCGATCCCTTAATTGATAGTTATATTTTAAACTTGCTTTAAATTTAAGTTTTGGAGTTAATGTAAAATTCAAATAAAAGTCACTCAAACTTAAATCTCTTTTATCGATGTCAGTAACATTGGACAATCTTGCTAATGGATTTTCAAATGTATTTTTTTCGCCAAACATATTACTAAAATTATACTCACCATTAGCGTCATAAATTGGCGTAACAGGTGTAATGCCATAAATTGATTCTGTAGCGAATTGAGCATTCCATAAGAGATTATAATTGGATCTAGTAAATATTGTAGAATAACCAAATTCAACAGCTTTTGAAAGCTTTGCCAATCCATCTAACTTTAAATTTAGTCTTTTGTAGTTTTGATTACTGAATAAACCATTGTCTTTTACATAGTTAACTGCGAAAGCAGTAGAAGACTCAGGTTTACCAAAATTAATTTTCAAACTATGATTTTGAAGTGTCCAAGGCTGTTGTGCCTCCTCAGCAAAATCATATCCAGCGCCCCAAGAATTAGGATTATTTTGTGGAAACCCAATAATTTCAGTACTAGACGAAATCACATCAGGTCTATTCGCTTTCATTTCATAAAAGAGGGTTGCGTATTCTTTTGCATCAACAACTTGAATTTGCCTTGCTAAACTTTTAACCGTGAAAAAATTAGAATAAGTTGTGTTTAGTTGACCAGTTTTAGGTTTATTCGTAGTAATTAAAACTACGCCATTGGCTCCTCTAGAACCATAGATAGCAGTTGAAGCAGCATCTTTTAAAATTTCTATAGAACTAATGTCTGATGGATTTAAAAAACTAATATCATCTGAATAAATACCGTCAATTACATACAAAGGTTCTCCAGTTCCATTTATGGAGCTAAGGCCTCTAATTTTTATGGAGGTTGCACCACCAGGTTCATTACCAGTATTACGTACATAAACACCGGCAGCTTTTCCTACCATAGCAGAAACGACATTGGTAGTTTGTTGTTTATTTAAGTCACTTCCTTTGATTTTTGATATACTTCCAGTAACATCGGAACGACGTACCGATTCATATCCAATTACGACAACCTCATCTAAATCTCCAACTATGGATTTTAAAACAACATTTAGATAAAGCCTGTTTTTTATGTTAACAGTTTTATTATCCATACCGATGTATGAAAATTTTAATTTGTCAGAGGTATCTACTTGAATAGAGAATTCGCCCTTTTCGCCTGTCATTGTGGACACAGTTTTACCTGCCACTATAACATTTACTCCTACTAATGGCATCTTTTCTTCATTGGTAACTTGTCCCTTAACAATGAATTCTTGTGCTATAATGCTATTATTAAATAATAGTAACATTAAAATGCATAAACTAAATTTCAAAATCGATTTCATATCGCATTTATTGTTTTTATTTGTTTTATTCTTTAAGCTTTTACTTTTTTATCTTATGTACTTTTTTATTCTTTTATTATTACCTACTTTTTCATCAGACTCCTCATTTTCTGTAGCAACATTATTTGAGGCCCACTCATTATAGAGTATCGGGATGGTGCACAAACTGAAGAACCTCTATAATGCTGCATAAACTGCATCCCTTGACTGGCTAACTTATCTAACTTGGGAGTATTAATTTTCTGTTGACCATAACAAGACAAATCTCCATATCCTAAATCATCTGCTAGAATATAAATAATATTAGGTTTTTGCTGGGCATTAACAATCCTGTTAATAAACCTTGGTAATGATAACAATAAAATAAAATACCTAATTATCATTTTCATATACCTTGTTTTTTAGCAACCGATATAAGTTTTGCTCTCATGCATATGTTAATGAAAGCCGCAGAAGTCCACAGTTGTTGACCAGAGCCTGAAATAAGGCCCCCAGGAAGTTCCACTTTTTCATGAAATGTACCAAAACCGCCCCATTCAGATTCACGTTTTGCTGATAGTTTAGTTCCCATAGAACGTGCAAGCAATGCAGCGTTGTATCCAGTATAATCCTTCCCATCCGCCAATTCTTTGGCTTGAAGAAAATAGGTATCGCAAAATGGCCAAGATGCATTATTGTGGTCGCCAGTGTTAGTCTCAAGAAATGGATGAATCAAAGGAATTCCTTTATCTGTCATTGGGTAATTATCAATAGCTTTTTTAGCTTCTTTCCCCTTAACTATTCCAAATAACACAGCAAATGCGGTACTAAGATTGTGTTGGTTTTTCAATAATTTGCCATATCTGTCTTTATAATAGCTGACAGTACCGTCAGGCAAAATTAATTCCTTTCTTATAGCAATTTTAAGTGCCTCAGCTCTTTTACTCCAATATTTTGATTCCTCTGACCTATTACATTTTTTTGCAGCATTGGCCAAGCTTAACATTGCTTTATAATAAATGCAATTAGTTGAAGCACCTTTCAGTAAAACACAATCAGATTCGTTCATTCCTTTTGCATACCCAGTTGAAGTTATATCTTGAAACGCACATTGTGCCCTAAACAATCCGTCAGACTTATCAAACCAAGGTTCATACAGTGTTTTAAAATTTTCTTCCCCAGTATTGTAAAACCAGTTCCAATCGGCAATTTCTGGATGCACAGTAAATAAGTCATCAATTGCCCAAATCCAAACAACATCGTCTGTTCTTCGAGTAATACTATTACTCTTGTATTGAGCCATTACTTGCTTCTCATCATCGGTTATTACTTCCCATGGTGCATTAATTTCCTTTATTTTATGCTTACTTGATACTTTATACCCCATCTTGGAAACAACATCTCTAGTTACCTTAAGTGATTGAAGCATCTCTTGAGGATAAATAAAATTAAGCCCCAGTATTCCTGCAAAGGCAATATCACGTGTATAAACCCTATCAGTATATCTACGTCCAGCAGCAAAATAGGTTCCGTATGCATTGGTTACCAGATTCTGTTCAACATCATGTAAGGCAATTTTCCACATCTTCTTGGTCATAGTAGTGGCATTTTCTTTCAAACCGATGCTACATTTTGGCGTAAGAGAAGGTAAATCAGCAGCTGTAAAAGATCCTAATGAATCTGTTAATGTATTTTCTGTAAGTATTAGTGGGGTTCCATTATATATTAATTTTGACTCATATCTATACTCGATAGATGAAAGCAAAATAAAAGAAATAAAAAAAAGAGATATTTTTTGGGATATAGGCATAGCAACCCGCAGTTATGATACAAAAGTGAAGCTTTCCATAATAAAAAACCCTTTCAATAAGTCTCATAGAATGGTGAATTTGTTTCATTTTTTAATAATAGTCTCTTTTAGGTAGCTAATTTAGGATTGCGATATCTGGTGAATGGTAAAGAAAATTCGGCGTTTACGCTGATTATTAGTGTAATCGCAAAAATTTCAGAAATGGCAAAGACAACCGTAAGAGAAAGACAATTAGAGGGCATACAGATAGCGAAAATTAAGGGTAAATACAAAGAGGGTGATAAATTAGACCACCCAAACCCGTGAAGAGATTTTTAAGCTTTACGAGACTGTGGTAAATTATTTACGTCATAACAACCAAACATAAAAAAACCCTCAATAAAGAGGGTTTTTTATTATAGTTTCTGAAAATTAATATGAATTCTGTACCATTTCTGGTGACTGTAACATTTGCCCATAAGGGATCGGGACAATAATTGTTTTAGAATTCCATCTTGAAATTGTCCCGGCACCTCCTTGGGGATATACTTCTAAATAGTTTTCTCCATCAAAGCGGTATGACCGGATTAAATCTTTTTTATTACGATATACGTCTTTTGTTCTTTGGCATTCGCCAATCATCTCCAGTCTTTTTTCATTTAATACAAGATTAAGCAGGTTTGTGATGTTATAGCTATTTGTAGCCCAGTTTGCTATTGTAAATACGGGAACTCCAGCACGAACTCTTACAAAATTGATATTCTCCAATGCTTTTGTGGTATTGCCTAATTTGGCATATGCCTCTGCTTGAATCATCCGCATTTCGGTTGCCCGTAAAATGATAGCAGAGCCAAGATTGGTGATACCTCCCTGGAAAGAGTATTTATTACAATTGGTAGATTTTGCATTGTATGTTGCATCTGCGTTTGCAAGCGTAGTGCCTGTAGGAGAAGTATAAGATTTGTCAATCAGATTATTGCGTAAATCCGTCGGATATTTATTGAGCAAAGTATAATAATCATTGGAAATAGGCATATACTGCCCTGCTTTAAGTTGATTGTATCCATTATCAAGAGAAAGTGGCAATGTTGTTACAGATGTTCTATACAACATCCAAATTGTTTCACTGAAATTCGAAGCAGCAGAAAAATAATGTTTTGTGCCGGAGGGCCATTGCGTTCTAACAACAGTGTTACTGCCGAAAAATACATCAGGGGCGGTAATCATTGATACTTTGCCTGAATTTAAAACGGAATCAGCATATGCGATAGCATTATCTGCGATAGTTGTATCCGGAGTTACAGGATCGAGCATCGAATTATAAATACGGGCTAAAAGGGCATGAGCAGCCTGCTTTGAAGCCCTGGTTCTGTCGGTACTGATGGACTTCATATATAAAGCTGCCATTTTAAGATCAGCAATCATTTGGTTATAAAGAACGTCGATAGTGGAGCGGGTTGCGTTGCTTTTATCATAAGGATCTAATCGCAAAGGCAATCCTAAGTTACTAATATCCTTTTGTGTATATGGTCGGATAAAAAAATTGCTGAGTATAAAATAATTATAAGCTCTCAGAAAGTACATTTCTCCAAGGGCATTATTTTTTTCAATATCTGTTCCGAAGGTATTTTGAGCAATGACCGCATTACAGGTAAATATGTTTTTATAACAATTATTCCATAAAGGCCAGGTAGTAGTGCCGTTATTTAAAGGATCTATGAAATTCGTGGTAAAACTACCCGATTCGGAATTGTTAATCCTATTCAGTTTAGCAAAATCATCACTGCTGTAATTATGATAATCAATGTAGGTTTTATCAATTCCTGAACTTAGATTGGAATAAATACCAGTACTTAAAAGCTGTATGCCCTGTAAAGAACTAAAATCATCCCTGCTCAAGCTATCATTCGGAAAAGTATCTAATTTTTTATTGCAATTAGACAATAGAAATAAACTTATTAAAGCTGATATAAACTTAACTTTTTTCATTTTAATTTATTTTTTTAGTAATGAATTCATTCTCCCGTTTATTCATTTCGATTTAGATAACTACTAGCATTTTAGAAAGAAATATTTGTTCCAAAAACTAGACTTTGCTGAATGGGTCTCAGCTTGTTGTTAACATTTATTTCTCCTCCATATCCCTGAGCCTCGGGTGTAGTAAAAACAAATTTGTCATCGAATACATGTACTATCGGATTATTCAACCGGGCAAACAGGGTTACATTAGACATTTTGTACTTTTCCAATAATGATTTTGGAAGATCAAAACTTAATGAAATGTAATTCACTTTCAGAAAATCTCCTCTTACCAGGTTCATACCATCTGGCTTGTTTGGGACCGCTGCAGTTTTTCCATAAACGCCAAAAAATGGGCGGGGGAAATACGCATTATCACCTGGCTTTTCCCACCTGTTTTTCAAAACAGCAGAAGATTGACCCTGAATAACTTTTTCTCCATTCCGGAACCATATATTGCTTGTAACCATTGTATAAAAATCACCTGCATAAGAAACCATCACTTCTAAGGATATGCCTTTATAGGAAATTCTATTATGAAATCCACCAGTAACCCGAGGCGACAAATTTTTGGTTTTGTAGGCTATTTTAGGATTGAGTTGCCAGTTTGTTGTTCCGTCGATTTTTCCAGTGCTATCAACCGTGTTCCAGGTTGCTAATCCTTTTTGAGGATCTGCCCCTATATAATCAAATATGTAAGAAGTGTTAAGATCATATCCAACTTTTAAAATTTTATTTAATCTCGCATCAATAATTCCTCGTTCACCTGCATCTGTTAATGAGACAAGTTCATTGTGGTTATATGCAATAGATAAATTACTATACCATTTGAAATTCTTTGTATTAATGATATTTCCCGAAGCGGAAAATTCAAACCCCTTGTTTTGTACACTTCCGATATTTTTCCAGCCAAAATCAAATCCTAAACTCGGATCTAACGGTACTTGATATAAAATATCTTTATTGTTAGTTTTGTAAATATCAAAGGTTAAGTCTAGT
>CAIKXD010000089.1 GCA_903831265.1 uncultured Bacteroidota bacterium | reverse complement strand
TTAAAACTCAATTTTAAAATTATTTATTTATTTTGTACGAGGTTGTAACTTTAATTAAAGTTGTTCGTCACATCCATAAACAAAGAAAAGTAACCAATGACCATCGCTGAATTTAATCATTGTGTGGATTTGTATGCTGACAGTCTTTATCGATTCATTTTAAAAAATGTGAAAGATGAAGATAAGGCAAGGGATATAGTGCAAGACACTTATGAAAAATTGTGGTTGAAAGTGAGTGATTTGGAAAGTACCAATGCAAAATCATATATGTTCACTACTGCCTATAGAACAATGATTGACAGCATTAGAAGAGATAAAAAATTTAGCCCAATTGAAAAATCAGCTGAACCTTCGAATAATAGACATATGCAGCCCGATTTAAAGCAAACGCTTGACTTGGGACTTTCGAGATTGCCAGAAATTCAAAGGAACGTTTTATTGTTGAGAGATTATGAAGGTTACAATTACACGCAAATTGGTGAAATAACAGGATTGAGTGAGTCGCAGGTTAAAGTTTACATTTATCGTGCAAGGGTAGCTATGAAAGATTATTTAGTGAGTTTAGAACATGTAATTTAAGATGGAAATAGATATCAAAAATTACGAAACGGTATTAATTGATTATTTTGATGGCAACTTGAATGCCCTTGAAGTAGCTGAAGTATTGCTTTTTTTAGAACAACATCCTGAAATTAAAAACGAGTTTGAGGCTTTGGGCACTTTGCCAATGGTAGAAAACATTACAATTAATCCTGATTTTAAATCAAATCTTAAAAAGCTAAATGCTCATCAATCGCTCGTAGAAAAAAGTTTTAATGAGTTGATTATTTCACAAATAGAAGGCGATTGCACAGAAAAGGAAAGTAATCTCATTAATGAAATTATTGAAAGTAATGCACCGCTAAGCCAACTCAAAAACACTTTTCGTTTATCCAATCTAGTGCCCGATTTAACCATAAACTATCCAAATAAGCAATCTTTAAAAAGAAAAGAAATAGGGGTATTTTATTTAAATAAAAGATTTGCAGCTGCTGCAGCACTGTTACTATTAGCCTCACTTTTATTTTTAATTTATCGTAACACCAATAGCAACCTTCATAAAGTAGAAATTGCGCAGACTAATAAAAGTGCCATTGAAACGAATAAAATAAAAGAAGCAGTTAAAGGGTTTGAAGCGCCCATAGAAAAAAAGATGGCGAAAACATCAAAGCTAAACAATCACAATCAGCCCTTTATTGCACCCTCTAAAACTAATAAAACAACAGAATTAATGGCAGCAGTAAAACCAAATCGTGAAGGCTTTAAAAGCTTGCCAGTAAAGCCAATTACAATTTTAAAAAGCACATTAGCTTTAAATAGTACATCTTTTTCAGGAGAAGTACTTCCAGTTAAAATTGCTGCTATCACTGAATCATCAAATGAAAATAGTTTTTTGACTATCGGTAATTTTATGAAAAAGAAAATTATTGAGCGAGGAAAAGACAATTTAATAGAAAATGAAAAGCCAAAAAGCAATGATGAATTAGCACTTGATCCATTAACAGTAGCTTCTGTAGGTGCTGGTATTCTTGAAAAAACTACCGGTAAAAAAGTTTTTTTAAGTCGCTCTTACAATAAAAGTGGCAGCGTTAAGTCTTATACTTTTGCTGCTGGTGATTTTAAATTTGAGAGGATCAAGTAATATTTTATTCGCATACGATTTAGTACCAAATATAAACAGCTTTTTTTTAAAATCATTAATCTCCCGTACATTCTAAATGAGATTGGTTTCCAGCTCATTTTGCTATTAAATTAGGAGGTTCTAAACAGCTTTAGTGCTGGCAAAACTTACTTTTTTTGCGAAAAAAAAGTAAGCAGCCGAGCAAAGCGAGCCCATGAACTCAATAAAAAAGCAAACACTTGTGAGTAAAAACTCGTGGAATCG
>CAIKXD010000088.1 GCA_903831265.1 uncultured Bacteroidota bacterium | reverse complement strand
TATAAATTTATTTTATGGGCTCATCTAAACTCAGTCATCTGGCAGAAACATTGATAGGATCAGAAATTGTAAAACTGGGAGGCATCATAAAAGAAAAAATTAGTAAGGGCGAACAAATTTATAATTATACCATCGGCGATTTTGATTCATCGCTATTTCCCATACCCAAAGAGCTTGAGAACGAAATTATAACAGCCTATAAAAACGGATATACAACCTATCCTGCAGCAGATGGAGAGCTGGACCTTCGCACTGCTGTTAGCAGTTTCATTAAAAAAAATGAAGGAATTGAATATAATCCACAGGAAATTTTAATCGCCGCAGGAGGACGTCCACTTATCTATGCGATTTACAGAGCTATTGTGGATAAAGGTGATAAAGTAATTTATCCTGTACCAAGCTGGAATAACAATCATTATGTTCATTTTACCGAAGGAGAGCACATTATGATTGAAGCAACACAGGAAAATAATTTTATGCCCACCGCTAATCAGATAAGACCGCATGTAAAAGGTGCTTCTCTTATTGCGGTTTGCTCTCCTCTTAATCCTACAGGCACCACATTCACTAAAGAAGAATTGGAAAGTATCTGCGATTTGGTACTTGAAGAAAATGAGAAAAGAAATGAAGGTGAAAAAAAATTATACCTGTTGTATGACCAGATATATTGGACACTGACTTTTGGGGATACCGTTCATTATAACCCCGTTTCCTTAAGGCCAAAAATGAAAGCATATACCATTTTTGTTGACGGTATCAGTAAGTCTTTTGCTGCAACCGGCGTAAGGGTTGGATGGTCTTTGGGCCCATCTGAAGTAATTGCAAAAATGAAAGCCATTAATAGCCATATTGGATCTTGGGCTCCAATGGCAGAACAAAAAGCTGTGGCTAAATTTTTAAACAATGAAGCTGCGGTAAATACGCATCTTGTTCAATTTAAAAAAGAAATAGAAATCCGGCTTACGAGCATATACGAAGGGTTTCAGCAACTTAAAAAAAGTGGATATAGTGTTGATGCGATTACCCCACAAGCAGCTATATATTTAGCTGTTCAAATTAATCTTGTTGGTAAAAAAACAACCTCTGGTGACACTTTGTTAACACAGTCGGATGTTACCGAATATATTTTAAACGAAGCGAAACTTGCGCTAGTTCCTTTTTATGCATTTGGTGCAGATAAAAAAAGTAATTGGTATAGGTTAAGTGTTGGATGTTGTAAAAAAGAAGATATAGAAACAATGCTTAGTAAACTTGGAGATGCACTGAAAAAACTTACCTAGTTCATATTATTCAGAAATACAAATGGTTTTTCTTTCCCATTTTTTAGATAGGTTTTTATTATACCCGGCTTGTTGATTATTTTATATTTATTAAGGTCAATTAACTCGTGGGCGGTTACCACATTATCAAGCCTTTCAACATGGTACAAAAGATCATGCAAAAGATTAACCTCTCGCTCCATAGCCAGAGCTGTCAATAAATCCTGCTTAAGCAGTACCAAAATGTCTCTATTTGGGTTGTACATTTTACAG
>CAIKXD010000087.1 GCA_903831265.1 uncultured Bacteroidota bacterium | reverse complement strand
TTGACTGTGGCGGAAAATGTGAGTCGTGCACTTCTGGAGCACCTGCAACACCTTCATGCACAGTTTCAGAAAATACCATCATTGTAAACAATATAACTTACACAGCCAACGTAGGCACTGCAGATACAGGTGCTTATTACACTGTTAATGGGGTTTTTAGCACCTCCAACAATTATCAACTTACATTAAAATCAGCGCCAGATCAAACAAAAGTTTACACTATTGATGGCGCAATTCCCGATAAATTAGATGAGGTAGCTATGCAAATTACTTATAGCCTTGGCACTGTTTATCTTACCAGTGGCAAAGTTTACTTTAAAAACAATGGCACTTCTTATACCGCTGTAATTTGCAATGGAATTGGTTTACTCTCTAGTTTAAATATTCCTGTAAAAGGAAGTATCAATTTTCAATAATTATTTATAAGCTTTGTTTAAAGTGCAAATATTTACCAATAGGATAGCAATTTCCAAAATGTTTTGCAGTTAAATAAAGTGGCTGCTTTCAAAGCCAAATACTGGCAAGTTACCACGAAGTTATGAATGAAAATTACAATTGCACATTTACACATAACCCCGCCATTCACTATATTGCTGTTAGCTATTTGTTTTACTTAAAACAGCGATAAAATCTTTCTTTATTCATCCATTTCAGCAATAATTACTTATGGCAACCAAACTGTTATAAACATTTAAACGCCCTGCGGTAACTGTTTTATTTAAAAGATCGGCATTAGGATCAACATTATCTAACATAAAATCTTTGAATAAAAGCGCAATTGAATCGGGGTAATTCTTATAGTCTTGCAACAACTGTGGACAAGCAGCAGAAAGGTTTGTTCTTATAACTGAGCTTTCTGTAACTGCCAAATTGATTTTGTAACACGAAGCCTAGCCTTTTTGATAGGCGCTGTTTTGGGCTGGTTCTAAATTATACACTTTTTTAATTCCTCCCAAATTATTACCATTCCTAAGGTATCTCGCTCACAATATTTCAATAAAGATTCACGCACCTTAGCTTCATCTCCATTAAATTTATTAGTTATCATGTTTAAAAATGTATTGCTTGCAAGACCTCCATTGGAGATCTCTAAGTCTTTATAGCTAAACTCGGGAGCAATTGCAGGCAAAACTGCTTTTATTGAAGCAGAAGCTCCCATTTCAGGTTTATAATACCAGGCACTTCGGAATGGTATCAATAAATCAACAAAACGACTTATTATGTCATCTATAAATTCTTTATCCTCGGGAAAAGCAATGCTGAGTTTTTTAAGTACATCAATTTCAAAACTTGCATTATAAGCCATAATACTTCCCGATGATAAAAAATCTAATTTTAATTGCTCAATTAACGCTTTAAGAGGATTTACAGAGGAGCCATATTGGAAATCAATTGGGTTCGCTAAAAACTCTTTATGCTGCAAAGTTGAATTTGAATCTTGCTTAATATGTAAGGAATATTGAAAAGGAACTTGCTGAAATGGCCTTGTGCCATCTAAAATGGGCAATGCAGGAAATATCGTTTCAAAATCAAAAAAATACAGTGGAAATTTCAATGTGCTTAAAAAGGCGCTAATATTTATTTTGTCAATATAACTAGTTGCTTTTTTTTGTCCTTCAACTTGTAAAATTTGTCTGTGATTTAATGATACGCCTTCTGGGATGTCGATTATTTTTACAATTCCTTGCTTGTATAATTTCCAATCTAACCCTTTAGGGCTATACAGATTAAAAACAGATTGTTCAGGAATTTTTTCCCAACAGTGATGTATGTAATCGCAGCTAAAAGGCGAGTTACAATGTTTGCCAATTTCAACAATCGGTGCTTCCTTAAAGGAAAGAACTTTTTTTAAATGCTCTATATTTTCTTCAACCCATAATTGCTTCTCAATTACTTGATTTGTTATGTCAACAAGCGTAAAAAAATCGTTTGGATTAATTTCTCCTTTTTTTACAAAAGCAGTGTTAATGTGCATCAAAAAGAATTTATCAGGCTTAAAACCTGATGAACTCATAACCCAATATTGTAATGAGGCATCGCTTAAGTGATAATCTTTTAATTCGCTGCTACTTTTTACTTCGATAGCCCATCTTTCATTTTTGGTTTGGTGCAGAATATCAAGTGCCGCTAAAACATCGTTACTACTAAATGCAGCTTCATAAATTGTTTCTACACCATCGTTTATCCATTGTTTTGTTTGATTAATTGATGGAGTAAAATCATAGTAGCTCTCAGGCGAAGCATCTTTACCGTTAGGAAAAGCTTTTTGAGCTAGCCTACCAATTTCATGTCCAGTAGAAAACAATAATTCTTGTTGATCAGAAATTATAGGTTTTAAATCTTTTCGGTAAACATCAAAATAAACTTTTTTGGAACATTGAATTCCTGATACAAAACGTGATTTGGAGATTATAGGCATTAGAAATTATGCTATCTTATTTAATTCGTGTAAAATAATATTTGCATACTTTATTATGTTTTTTCCAGCTATGTTTTTATGTAGCTGATTTTCTAGTATTAAAGACTTAGCACCATTTGCAGCACCAGAAATATGAGGTATACTGATTATCTTAATAGGTAATTTGGAATCTGTCTTTTTGC
>CAIKXD010000086.1 GCA_903831265.1 uncultured Bacteroidota bacterium | reverse complement strand
TATCTTTTGTTGAAGGCAATGGATATGGCCGACAGATATAAAAAGGAAGAATTGCAATTGTGGATGCACACCACAGACGTTGATCCTGTTGAGAAAGTAGCTTCGGTTAAAGCTATTTATGAGTATTTAGGAGTTAAGGCACTTGCTGAAACTGAGATGCAAAAGTTTTACGAAAAAAGTTTATTGCATTTGAATGAAATTCCTTGTAACCAAGATAAAAAAGACCAGCTTAAGTTTTTTGCCGAAAACTTAATGCAGCGCGAAAGTTAATCGATATATTTTTTGCTTTTGTTACATAAATAAGTGGGTTTAAAATCAGGCAACAAACACTTATAAGTTACTGCTTGTTTATTGCATATTTTTTATACTTTTAACGCCCTAAATTATACAAGAATCAAAAAATGATTCTTGTAAATAATAGTAATCGATATGCGCATAGCAATACTAAAAGAAACTAAATTTAAAGAAAATCGTGTAGCCATTACACCTGATGTGGCTAAAGATTTAGTTAATAAAGGATTTCAGGTTATGGTAGAATCTGGAGCAGGTTTAGCTTCTTTCTTTTCTAACGAGGCATACAATGCTGTAGGCGCTACTGTAATTAGTGATGTAGCTACTTTGTATAGAGATGCCGATATTGTATTGCGGGTTAATCCGCCATCGGCAGAAGAAATAGCCATGATGAAGAAAGATGCTGTGCTTATTTCATTTATGTTTGCAGCCACCAATCCTGCAATGGTGGAAGCATGTTGTAAAGCACAAATATCGGCATTTAGCATGGATGCAGTGCCTCGTATTTCGAGAGCTCAGAAGATGGATGCACTTTCGTCACAAGCTAATTTGGCGGGTTATAAATCAGTAATTTTGGCTGCTGATACTTTAGGTAAAATTTTGCCTATGATGACCACTGCTGCAGGAACAATTAAACCTGCAAAAGTGGTGATTTTTGGTGCTGGTGTTGCCGGTTTACAAGCCATTGCAACAGCCAAACGTTTAGGAGCAATTGTTGAAGTTTCTGATATTAGACCAGATACCAAAGAGCAAGTAGAATCATTAGGAGGTAAGTTTATTGAAGTTGCTGCCGACAATACCATTAAAGTAGAAGGCGGTTATGTAAAAAGCGTTTCTGATGAGTTTTTAAAGAAGCAGCAAGAAACTGTTGCTAAGCATGTAAAGGAAGCCGATATAGTTATAACTACAGCTTTAATACCTGGTAAAAAAGCACCTCTTTTAGTTACAGAAGAAATGGTTAAAAGTATGCGCTTTGGCTCTGTAATACTTGATATGGCTGTTGAGCAAGGAGGTAATGTTGTTGGAAGTGAATTGAATAAAACTGTTCAAAAACACGGTGTAACCATTATTGGAGAAAGTAATATTCCATCATTATTGCCTATGAATGCAAGCGATTTATACGCAAAAAATATTCAAACATTCCTTTACCATTTGGCTTCAAATGAAGGTTTTAAATGGGAAATGGATGAAGAAATTACCAAGGGGTCTTTGATAGTTCATCAAGGTGAGGCTGTTCATCCTAGCGTGAAAGTTGCTGTTAATGCTTAATCAATAATAAAATTAAATAAATAAATATGGAAGAAATTCTAAACTTAGTAAGCATACATCGCGAGATGATTTATTTTGTGGCACTCTCTATTTTTGTGGGTGTTGAAGTTATTGGTAGTGTTCCTACTGTATTGCACACGCCACTCATGAGTGGTGCTAATGCCATACATGGAGTGGTAATTGTTGGTGCCATTTATGTAATGTTGAATGTTGACACTGAAAATACTTTAGCTTTAATTCTTGGTTTTTTAGCTGTTTTATTGGGGACACTGAATGTTGTTGGTGGTTTTGTGGTTACCGATCGTATGTTAGAAATGTTTAAAAAGAAATAAAAAAAACTAAATTCTAATCCCGATAGCTATCGGAACTAAATCCTAAATTCTAAACTCTAAATTCTAAAAATAAGGTTTGAATGGAAAGTCCAAAAAAGATTTATGATTTAGAAGAAAGAACGTTCGAATTTGCTAGAAACACAAGAGTATTTGTAAGGAAATTAGAACTTAACATTTGGAATAAAGAAGATATAAAACAATTAGTACGTTCTTCAGGGTCAGTGGCTGCTAACTATATTGAAGCAATCGAAAAACTTGGAGATAAAGATTTTCTCATGAAATTGAGAATCAGTAAAAAAGAAGCGAAAGAGACCATCTTATGGTTAAGACTAATTGAAGTAAAAACTGATACTTTGGAAGAAGAAAGAATAGGTTTAATAAATGAAGCTAAAGAGTTACAAAACATCTTGGGAGCTATATATAAAAAGAGCATTAGTAAAAAAATTGCCTAGTGGTTAAAATTTAGTAATTAGAGATTAGAATTTAGTATTTATAGTTTAGGATTTAGTATTTAGAGTTTAGAATTTAGTATTTAGAGTTTAGAATTTAG
>CAIKXD010000085.1 GCA_903831265.1 uncultured Bacteroidota bacterium | reverse complement strand
GCCAATATATGCAGCTGTTATTTCTTTATTTAATTGTTCTTCTGTTCCGGGCATTATATCCTGAAGCATCCCTCTCCAGCGTAGTTCGTCGATAAAAGCGTTGGCCATTATATCTTTTTAAATATGATTTAATAAGTGGTTTGCAAAAATGAGCCTTTTTTTTAAAAATCAACTATTTAAACCCAAATACATGAGCTTATAATCAGTTCTGGCCAAAAAGGAACAAAGTCAAGAAAAAATAAAAGGGGTTCTGTGGGAAACATTAATATTAAATGCTACACATCTTGATACATTGTCGTAATTTTAAATAACTGAAACATACTGATATTAGCACAATTTTGAACATAGAAATACGTTTCTAATTCAGGGTTTAAGTGATTCCAATTCAATATATCAATTCTAACACACATGAAACAAAGCTTTGCTGCTTTAATTTTACTACTACTGTTGTATCCGTTTTCTGGATTTTCACAGTTCAGAAAATACTCCAACGAGTTTTTAAATATTGGGGCAGGAGCCCGTGGGCTGGCAATGGGAAATGCACAGGTAGCCACAGCCAATGATGCAACCGCAGGTTATTGGAACCCTGCAGGATTAACAGGAGTAAAAGATCATCCTAATGCCGGTATTATGCATGCTGAATATTTTGCAGGAATTGCAAAATATGATTATGCTTCTTTGGCAATTCCTGTGCAGGACAATAAAAGAACGCTGGGTTTTTCTTTGCTCCGGTTTGCAGTAGATGATATTCCCAATACTTTATTTTTGGTGGAGCCTGATGGCAGTATTAATTATAATAATATTCAAACATTCTCATCAGCAGATTATGCATTCTTATTTTCATTTGCTCAAAATTTAAAAGAAACAGAAACTCAGCGGATCAGTTTTGGAGCTAACGCAAAAGTTATTTATCGTAAGGTTGGTAAGTTTGCAAGTGCCCTTGGTTTTGGTTTGGATGCAGGCATACAAATTCAGGGTGAGAAATGGAGAGCCGGGCTTGTTGCCAGGGATATTACCAGCACTTTTAATGCCTGGACATTTAAATTTACAGAAAAGGAAAAAGAAGTTTTATACCTCACCACAATGATATTCCTGTAAAATCTACCGAATTAACAGCTCCCCGCCTTGTTTTAGGAGGGGCTTACCAGTTTAATGCGGGAGGTAGTGTTAAACTTTTAGCAGAGGCTAATGTTGATTTTACATTTGATGGAAAAAGAAATACTGTTTTAAGTGGAAACACAATCAGCTTAGATCCGCATTTGGGTTTGGAAGCAGAAATTAAAGAGGTGTTTTTTGTAAGAGCGGGCATTACAAATTTTCAAAAAGCACTGTCAGATGGTGATACCCTTAATCAGAAAAAAGTTTGGATATATCAACCAAGTCTTGGAGCGGGATTTAAGATAAACAATGTAATGCTTGATTACGCTTTTTCAAATCTTGCCAATCAATCTAATCCTTTATTTACCCATGTATTTTCTGTAAGAATAAATTTTGCAAAAAAAGAAGACTAATTAAAAATCATAACATCTTTTAATGATGAAAAAAATACTCATTGCTGTTTTATTATTGATTACTGTAAATGCTAAGGCACAGTTTAACAATAGCTGGATTGATTACAGTAAAACTTATTACAAATTTTATCTAGCAAAGGATACCTTATGCCGTATTCCACAATCTGTTCTATCTACGGCAGGATTG
>CAIKXD010000084.1 GCA_903831265.1 uncultured Bacteroidota bacterium | reverse complement strand
GGAGAATATTCAAAAAATGAACCCCCAATTCATTTTACGTTATGGAGCTACATTTCAAGGATATGAAAACTTGATTTACACCTTGACCGCAGTTGATTCGTTCAATAGAAATTTGGTTAAAGGCGTAATTGGACACATTACAGAATTTGATAGTGGTAAAAACGCAGTAGTAAAGTTTATTGATTCTGATGGCACAGAAGCAAGTTTTGAATTGATAGAAAACGACAAGAAAAAAACTGTAAAAATTTCTAAAAAGGACAGTCTGAAAAAGATTCATCCCGAAATGTCAGATTTGGGAATTGAAAACTTAAATAAAAGCACTGTTGTTTTAACCAATGGTTTGGAAATGAAAAAGGGTGATAAAATCAATCCTTATTCGTATGCTGAAAAGTTGCAGGAAACAATGATTCAAAAGGCAATCAAACACCATTTTGAAATTGAAAAATCATTGTTAACAAGAGATGTAAAAATAAAGCCGCTTACGCTTTTTTTTATTGACAACATAGACGAATACCGAAACAAAAATGGATATATCCGCAAAACAGTTGAACAATATATTTAACTAGAAATAAAGGAACTGCTTAAAACGGAAAAAGACACTTTCTACAAAGCATACCTTGAAAAAACATTGCTTGACCTTTCCATTACTCATGCTGGTTATTTCTCAAAAGACAACACAGAAAAAGACGAAGCCATTGAAAAAGAGATAAACGAAATTTTACACGACAAACAAGCAATGCTTGATTTAGAAAACCCAAGACGTTTTATTTTTTCTAAATGGACTTTGCGCGAAGGATGGGACAATCCTAATGTTTTTCAGATTTGTAAACTCCGAAGCAGTGGTAGTGAAATTTCAAAATTACAGGAAGTCGGGCGTGGTTTGCGTTTGCCAGTAAATGAATATGGCAATCGTGTTAAAGATGAGCAATTTTATTTAAACTACTTTGTGGACTTTACTGAAAGTGATTTTGTAGATAAATTGGTAAATGAAATCAATCAGAAATCAGGAGCAATTTCAATTGAAGTAATTCCCGACAAACTTTCTGAAATAATGATTAAGAAAATTTGCGAACTATACGAAACTACCGTAGATGAACTTTTAGAAGTCTTGGATTCAAATAATGTAGTTACAAGAACAAACTCATTTAAGGCTGGTGGGTTTGATTTTATCAAACAAAACTATCCACGAATTTTTGAAGGAGTTAATTCTAATAAAGTTCGCAAAGCAACAGATCCTAAAAAGAAAGTTGTTGTTAGAACAGAGAAATATCAAGAGTTGAAAGACCTTTGGGAAAAACTAAATGAAAAAGTAATTCTTGAATATAAGTTTGATAATGAAGCAGGTTTTCAAACTCTGTTTACCGAATTTTTAAATGCACAAAAAAACAATTTCACATCTGACGGTATCAACGAAAGAATTTCAAAAATTGAAATTAAAGATAACAGGGCAGTTGCCAACGAACCTGAATCGGTTCACAACCGTAAGACTTCAAACATATCAATAATGAAATACAGTGATTTTCTGAAAGAACTCTCAAAAATCCTGAACATCAACATCAAGACACTTCATCAATCTATCATTGATGCAGGAACAGATATTAACAAATACCTTAATCAAACAACGCTTCGAGTTGTCAAACAAAACTTTGACCATTACCTAATGGCAAATGCTATTGACAAATTCAGCATTGAGTATAAAAATGTTTCAAATAACATACATCCAACTAAATTAACAGACGAGAAAGGGAATGTGCTAAAAGAGATTTCTGCTTCTGATGTTGGTATTTTGTTTTCTGACGAAAGTGTTGCAAATTCTTACCTCTTTGAAGAATTGTATTACGATTCTGACTTAGAAAAAACGAACATAAAATCCGACATTAAGGAAGTAATTGTTTTTACAAAGATTCCGAAGAACTCAATTAAAATTCCTGTTGCTGGTGGCAAAAGCTATTCGCCTGACTTTGCTTATGTTTTGAAATTCAAAGACGGAGAACAAAAACTAAACTTTATAGTGGAGACAAAGGACGTAAACAGCAAAGACGGATTACGTGAAGATGAAAAATTCAAAATAAAACACGCTGAAAAGTTCTTTGACGGTAAAGTAAAAATTGAATTTGAGACACAGTTCAGCAACAAAAAAATAGTTGACTTAATCAAAGAAATTTCAGTTAATAAATAAGCCGACATCAATAAGCTAACGCATTTTGCACAATTAACAGATACCTAATTAGATAAAGTAACCATCAATTATAACTTTTTAAAAACAACATGCATCAGGCTTTAGCCTGGTGCTTTTTTTTTGCATACCCTTTAAAAAACAAATAGCTTTTTAAGCTCTTAGTTTGCAGCGCCTACAGTCAATAGGTATCTTGACTGACCCAATGGAACCATGCACAAGAGAGTGCATTATCCCAAAGGAATTATTATCACAACCTTTAAGTACAAAGTTACAGCGAAGCCTATAAACAAAGGGCATGTTTCATGTATTCATTTCTTTTTGTCGTAAAAAGAGGGCTCCAAAAAAAATGACCTACACCCTTGGTTTAAAGATTCCCCCTTTCGCTGTCTTTTTTGTACATAAATCATTTTGATTTTAGAGGGCGCAGCATCTTGTCAACTGCAACAAATACATATTACAATGAATGCATATGAAATTGATAACACATTACTAAATCTTGGTGTTGAAAAAATTAGCTTTTTTATCGCCACATCTGAACACAACGGAGTTGAAATGTTCGATGTCGATTTGGGTGATGGACTACTGGGTACAAGAATTAAAAGTGTACCCTATTCACACCAGAAAGAAATACAAATGGCTAAAGAAGGCAAAGTACATTGGAGGCTCTCTGACTTCGTCATTGTTTGCCTCGGAAGTGGACTTGATTTACCTCATAACTACTTCGCTGAACTATTAGATTAGTAATGAAAAGTACAAATTAAATATCCTCTATACAGAGGATATTTTTTTTTATGTGTGACTTTTTTTTCTTCGCTCAATCGGAAACATTCACTTCCAGCTCATTTCTTTTTTGGAACTACTTCAAACATTTCTGCACAAAGTTACAGCGAAGCACAATAAACAAGGGCAGGCTTCATGTATTCATTTTTTTTTCAGTAAAAAAGGCTGAAAAAAAAGCTGACCTACACCCTTGTTTCTAACATGCTTTTATCGCTGTCCTTTTTGTACATAAATCTTTTGATTTTGAGGGGCGCAGCATCCTGTTAACTGCAATAATACTTTACAAATGAATACAACTTTCATTCCTCACGTAACAGCTTTCGGCAATTGTGGTAAATTGGTCCACAACCCGTATTACAACAAGGCTAAAAAAGGCTGCATCAAAAGTGCAGTAAGATTAGTTTCAATGCTTTTTTCTAAACAACATAAAACTAAAGTGCGTCAACTTATTGGCAATTATTCTAATGTTTTTATTGCACCTGTTTACGGTGTAGAAGCTTCGGGAATAAATAAAATACCACTGGCTTTTGCAAACGCTATTGCACAGGTTTGTAACGCTGCTGTGGATACTGATGTTTACTTGGAAAATAAACCAAACCACACAAATGCAACTACCATTAATCGCTTTTTATCTCTGCCTATATTCTCCGGCAATGTAGCTGTTAAAGGCAACTATGTACTTGTTGATGATGTTTCCACGAGTGGCTCATCTCTAAAGGCCATGAAAAACTATATCGAATCACAAGGCGGCAATGTGATTGCATGCATCGTCCTCGGGCTTGGCAGACGCGGTAACCAATTAGAACCTTCTAATGAAGAATTAAATGAATTAACTTGCCAATTAAATATCAATGAACTAAATTTGCTACTCAATGAAACAGGAAGAAAAGATATATACGCACTCACAGCCATCGAAATTCGGTTCATTAAACAGTTCACAACCGTTAACGCACTCAGAGAAAAACTTATTAGTCATTGATCGTAAACGAGCAATGATTTTTCTTTCCAGATATAATCGACTGATAAAAAATAAATAATTAACGTGAGCATTGCTCACGTTTTTTTTTTCATTTTCTTCTTTTTTTCTTTATTTTTTTGTGCTTAAAGTTATTCACTCTTGAACTTACAAAAGATTTAACGCAGCGCATTTGCGCTACTTTTGCCATCCTAAGATGAGCAAAATGGCAAACTCACAAACGGTGCATATTCCTGTGAAAAGTAAAAGAGTACTCACTTTTATCAACGCTAAATATGCTCCCGATGGATTTTATAAACTGTCCCAAAAACAAACACTAGGCGTATTCATTACTTCTATCCTGGTATCAAAGAAAAAGTCTGACCATGTCTGCTTCAATCAACTACAAAATAGCTTCACCGTTAAACTTGGTTCCTATAAACACCTTGACCAAAAATGCTTCATCAAAGCTTCTGCTGTGCCGGAATTCAACAGGTATGTTGAACACCTAATGAAGGAGTATTTTTACGCTTGGATGGCTTTCTATGCCTCATTTCCAAAAACAGACATCAAATCAACAATAGAAAACTTTCTCGCTATCCACAACATGCCTGACTCCGAAACTGATGTGGAATACTTTCGCACGGCTTACAAACGTTATAAAAATAAAAATAGCACACAAACTGACCAATGATTATTAATACACTGAATGAACTCAACACCGGTGGATGCAAAACACTTGTGATTATACCTACTGAAATGCTTGTTTCATTTCCTCCACCTGACGGTGATGGTAGAATTGATATAAACTCCATCGGATTTCAAAACCCTTATACAATGGCTGATGCCGCAACCATACATTTTAAAACTGGTGACCTAAAATTGGCCATCAATCCCGTTTTTGTAAAAGGTGATGATATGTGCGAAAGCCTAATAAAAGGCATCATCCCAAAAGATAGACCGGAATACCTCGCAAAACTTGAACGCTATAATAATAAACCTGTTGTCGCTATTGTTCATACCAACAACAATTATCATGATGGCTCAAATGTACTTATTGTTGTGGGTAACGTTCAAGAGGGTGCCAAGTATCAACCAACACTAAGAACCCCAGGCGATGATGCTGCCTCGCTAAATAGCTACACATTTGAAGTTAAATTAACTTGCAAAAAACCTCCTCCATTTGCTTTTTTTAGTTAGTCTATTTTGTACCTCATTCATTAATTAATACTATTCAAATTTGCTTAACGAAATATAAACAAATTCGATTTTAAGCATGCCCCAATTCAATAAATTAATTGCTTCTTTGATTAAATCTACTTGGCTAATCGACTCCAATTACGCCAATGCGCAATTACCATTTATAGCAGAATTATTATCAGGCACCAAAAATATAAACGATAACTCCGACAAATTAAATGTCGGCACTTTGCCCTTTTTAGTAGATGCAAATAACTTTATTACCCTAAATGCATCTGCTACCGATTTATTGCTTAAATCTGATTGCGGCTCTCCTTTGTTAAACAAAAATAACATCGCTGTAATTCCTATAAGTGGGGCTATAATGAAAGATGATAATTGCGGAGATGCTGGAAGCATGACGCGCGCAATGCAGGTGAAAAACCTCGCAGCAAACCCAAATGTGTCTGCTATCATTTTCCTTATTGATTCACCTGGTGGCATGGTCGATGGTACGCAAACTTTTGCTGATGCTATCATTGATGCTAAAAATCATAAACCTGTAATTGCACTAGTAGAAGATGGTCAAGCGGCCAGTGGCGCATTTTGGTTAGCTTCTCAATGTAGCGAAGTGTATGTAACGCATGAAACTTGCGCTGTAGGTAGCATAGGTGTATTCGTTAGATTGGTTGATTCATCAAAAGCAATGGAAGCCAAAGGCTACATTGTGCATGAAATTTATGCTGATGGCTCTAATGAAAAAAACAAGGTATTTAATGATGCGCTGAACAATGAATACGCATCTATTAAAGAAAAAGTACTTAACCCCATTCGCTCCACATTTGAAAATGCGGTCAAAAAAGGCAGAGGCTCAAAATTAAATATCTCAAAAAATAATCCTTTCACAGGTGGCATGTATTCTGCTTCTGAGGCCATGCAAATCGGCTTAATCGATGGCATCATGTCCTTTGAACAAGTCATTGCAAGAGCTTCTCAACTGGCAAACATTCAAGTAAATTCAATCGCAATCAATAATCAAATGAAATTAAATGTAAACGAACACAAGGCACTTATCGAACTAGCTGCAATCTCTATGAAAGAGCATGAAACTGAAACTGCTGATATCACCAACGTAGAACTAATTACACTAAATAAAAACCTTGTTGATCTTGTTGCCAAGAACAACAACTTGCAAAATGAAAATGCAAGTTTACAAACACTCGTTGATGCTGCCAATGATAAAACATTAGCGCTTCAATCTGAAATCACAAGACTGCAAGTGTTTGAACCTAGCAGCACGGTCGTGCACCAACAACAAACAACTATTGACGCTCACAATGGTGTTGATTTTACTGAAATAAATGCTTTGCCGCATAACGCAGCACTCGAAAATAATATTCGCTTTAAATAAACAATTAATCAATCTATAAAAAAATAAAATCATGGATGTAGCTGCAATCATTTCCGAATTCGGTGCCTATTATATCAAAAACGAAGCGAACACACAACGCCTCGTTAAATTACTATATCGACCTAGCGTAACAGAACAAATGTTTAGACCTGTAGTTACAGATGATACCATCTATCGCACCTCTGATGCACGGGTAACTAGATTGCTTCAAGGTTTTCAAAAAGGTTGGTCGCCAACTGGCACACTATCATTTAAGCCGGTGGCTATTGAGCAATTTAAAATGAAAATGGACTACGAAGATTATCCCGATGAATTAAGAAGCTCATGGCTTGGCTTCTTAGAGAGTGAGTCTATCGAAAGAAAAGAATGGCCTTTTATTAAATGGTTAGTAGAAGAACATTTAATTCCTCGTATCAAGGAAGATAAAGAAATGAATGAAATTTATGTTGGTGAATTTGCAACACCTAGCACTCCAGGTACTGCTGGTAATGCAGGTAATGCAATGAATGGTATCAAATACCTAATCAATTATTGGATTGATGAAGCGCGTATCACGCCAATTGCTACAGGTGCCTTATCGTCAACACCTGCCACTTTGGTTGGCCAAATAGAAGATTTTGTTGATGCTATCGACACGCGCTACTGGAATAACAACATGAACCTTTGCATGGGTCAAGACCACGCACGCAGATTCATCAGAGGCTATCGTGATAAATACGGTAAAGACCAAGACTTTACTGGTACAACATTTAAAATTCCTGAAAGCAACATCACTGTGGTAGGATTACCTTCGCACAATGGCTCACAAAAGATTTGGTGTACTCCTATGGAAAATGCAGTGCGTTTAAGCAAGTTTTCTCAAAATGAAAACATGGTAAACATCCAATCTGTAGATAGATTGGTGAAAATCTTTACCGACTTCTACTTTGGTATCGGTTTCGTTTTACCCGAAATCGTATTCACAAATGACCAAGAATTAAGCTAATCATATTGAATTTGTTTGTTGATCTAAAAAGTCAGCAAACATCTTTCTTTAAAATATAAACATGTCGAACACAAAAAATCAAAACAAAAAAATGGCTGAATCTAAAGCATTATCCAACGAAGAACTGTTAGCCGTAATAGCAACACAAGAGGCTGAAATAGCTGCACTTAACGAGGATAAATTAGTGTCCGAAGAAATCATCGCTCAATTAAATGCAACGATCTCTGGACTTGAAAAAAATCAATCCGTTAAAAGCCTCATCGTGAAAAACTCTAATGGCGCACCTTATAAGCTGAAAAATTGTCCAATAAAATTTGATGGCAAAAATTATACTGCTGCCGATATTGTTGAACTGCCGCATGTGGTTGATGGCTTAATTAAAATGGAATCAGGATTTATTACACCAGTAGAATAATACATTTTAATCATAATTTTTAAACTCAATAAATCATGCCTTACGCATTTGGAAACGTTGCCAAGACTGGCACAAAAAACTTTGGTGGTACTAAGAATTATTTTCTTTACTGCCTAAAATCTGAAATCACCAACGCAAATAAGTTGGAAATAAAATCAACAATACTAACCAACGAAGATGCCGCCATACTAAACGAGGCTGTTACCTTTGGACTTGGAGAAGGTTGGAAAAAAGTTGAATGTACGCTCGATATGTCTAACTTCATGGCTGAAACCATTGGTGTAAGAGATACAACAGGCAAAAAAATGACTGCTAAATTCCGTCACCCAGGCAATGATATTGCTTCTGCTGCTTTCGCAAACCAAATCGAAAACAAGGATGTGCTTGTCCTTGTTCCCGATAACAACGGTTTGCATTTCTTTATGGGTACTGATGGATTAGAGGCTGTTATCAAAGGTAGTTTTGATACCAAAAAAGTATCAGAAGGCGACACTGGCACAGAATTCGAAATCGAATGTTTCGGTAAAGGGGTATGCTATTACCCAGCTGCTTACGCAATCACTTTAGCGCCTTAAGCAAATGACTGCTATAACTTACACAATCAAAGGTCCTGCAGGAAAAAAATACGCTTGCGCTGTTCCTCAAAATGTGCACGAAATCAATGGCACAAAATACAACATGGACACGCTGACCATTGCAGAAGCAGAAGCTATCATGTTGGTCAATCCAACATTTTTAATCAAAAATACGGCTGCTGCAGATGCGGAAAAAAAAGAAAAAAGCAACAAGCCACTCTAATTAACTCATCAACACATTATAAAATCACTCCTTATTGGAGTGATTTTTTATTCCAAAAAAATGGAAATTAACGATATACATATCTTCTTGCGCAACGCCAATGACTACAAACTTGGTGTGGCTATCTATAATCATTTCGGCACCAGTGCCGTTCTAAAAAAATGCTTCGCTAATTCTGAGAACAACTTTTGGAAAGAAAAGCTGATCTCAGAAATGAAAAAATTAGCTGTCCAACATCCCGAAATAATAATTACTCCCAACAAAAAAAGTAAAATACCAACAGCTATAAAATCGACTAACAATTATACTGCCTTAAACAAAAAACCATTCATTGATATCTCACAACTACCTACTGAACTTAAAGATAAATTTAAAGAAAACGGAAATATTCGCATCAATGCTGAATATCTCAAAAGACTGCTACTAGACTCCTTGCCCCAAAAACGTTATACCATTGTTGCTGAAATTGCAGCACTGCATAAACAAAGCCTCGCCAATTGGGCTGAAATAAATTACTACGTTGAATTCAAATCCGCAAAACCTACAAAAGAATCCGTTGACCTCAGAACAGTACAACGTATTCCTCCCGCCAAAAAACACAACTTACTGCAATCCTACATGGCGCAAAGGTCAAAGCTTCGCAAAACTAACCTTGTGGCCAACCAAGATAAAATTGCTGACCTCACACTTAAAATAAAACTACTTAGAGCAGAACTTCAATGAAAAACACACCCACTTGCATCATCGTTTTTGGTAACATTTGTTCCGGCAAAACGACTGTATGCAATACTTTACTTAAACAACTCACTGACTTCACCTACATATCTCCAGATGCCATCAGGCTTCAACACAACCTCGATGGGGCAACCATTTCAGAAAGTAAACTGTCAGAAATTATTATTTCTGAAATCTCTAACAATAAAAAAATAATACTGGAGTGCACTGGTAGTGGCTCTTTTTACAAACACTACTTACGCATTATTGCAACCAAACAAATGCTTACCTACAAAGTGTTCCTCAGCTGCAACTCAATGATCTGCTACCAAAGATATCAGAATCGAGCCAACGGTAACGCTTCGATGATTGCACTTGATAACCACTATAACATCAAATTTTCGATACAAAATATCGAAGCAAAAATATCAGGCTTAAACTTTGATTTAAAAATCAAAACAGAAAACACTAAACCCGATGCCGCTGCATCTTTAATACTCGCTGCCATTGGTACTGTCAAAAGCTAGTTTTACCATAAGCGCACAGCCAAATAAAAAAACTTCCATCAAGATGCAGCATGCCGCTGGCAAAGTTTCTTTTCAGATGGCAAGTAAAAACCTTTCTCTAACCGTTGGTGAAATTAAACAGGAAGAAACCATTCACTTTTTTTCCAACTCCGAATGGAGCATGCCCGACCTTATTGATTATATCACCAATCAAATTGGTCCTTGTTCGCTACGCTTAACAAGCTTTAGCTTCACACTGCCTGCACTGGTTCACATTAAAAATCTTATTGAACTTCGTTTAATCAACAAAGTGCAATTCTTGATTGATAAATCTGTACTTCATCAACAAGGAAAAATACAACAACTTAAACTCATGCCTATCGAAGTTAAACTTCTTAAATGCCATGCTAAAATTGTTTTACTCGAAAATGAAAACTACAAACTTGTTGTGGTGTCTTCTGCTAACATCAATCGCAACCCACGTTGGGAAGCAGGCTCCATAATGACAAGTAAACTTGCCTATGATTTCTACAGTAATAAATATGATGAAATATGGAACAACACACCAACAACAATTTAACAATAGTAAAATCTTTTGTCGGCTTTACAGACGAACAAATAGAAACGATCGACATGCTCTGCAAATCGCATTTCACCATCGCTGAAATGGCTTCTGCAATAGGTGTAGAAACAGAACTTATGACCTCGAATCTTTCCCTGATGGAACATATCCGAGATACTAAAATGATTGAAGAAATTGCCTTTTGGGAAAGCATAAAAGCTTCTGCGCTTAATGGTGATAAAAATATGCTTACGCTGTACCTCGCTAGAATTAGCGAAGCTAAAACAAACCTCTATGAATGATATAGAAAATATTGAAAAATACTACCAAGGAGAACTTTCATTTGAAAAGCTTTCTGCAAAACAAAAAGATATATTTAATCGGCTGGACTATGCCGATAACATATTGCGTTCCGCATTGGTAAAAACTGAGGGCGCTTGTGCTAAACAAATGGTCGCTAAATTCAAACCAATGTTTCACGCCTACACAATAAGAACTGCCTATCGTGACATTGAACTCGCTAAATCAATTCATAAATCTATATCACGTATTGATAAAGATTATGAAAAAATGAAGTTGATTAACCGCCTCGATTGGTCCATGGCTCGCGCACAAGCAACAGACAATCTTCGTGAATTTAATGCTGCGCTGGCACTTAAAATTAAATTGCTAGGACTAGACAAAATGGATGATAATAAAATCCCTTGGGAGCAACTTGTATCTCCAGCACTCTACATGCAATTCAATATCAATGGGGAGAAAAGCGCCATGCTTGACTTAAATGAGGTAATGAAAATAAAAGGTAGCTTCAAAGATGAAATCATAAATTCTATTGAAGAAGCTGTAGTAATCACAGATATAAGCACATTCTTAGATGCTGAAAAAGAATAACTTTCTACCTATAAATTTAACTCCCAATGCCGCGCAAATGCGCAGCATACTTAATCCCGCAGGTCTGATGATTGACCTTTGGCCTAGGGGAGTTGGCAAATCTACAGGACTTGCACTGAGGCTCATAACGCTGGCAGAGCAAATGCCTCGCAGCTCCAACGGACTTGGAGGCCGCACGTTCATGCAACTACAAACAAGGACACTTCCGAGCACCATTGCAGCACTCGAAAAACTAAATTACTTCGAGGGCATCCACTTCGTGGTGGGCAGACCTCACCCCATGCCTAACTGGGTAGGTCCTTATCAAAAACCGATCGGTAAATCTGGTTACGACCACGTAATCTCTTGGTACAATGGCGCCATATTTCCTTTAATCTCACAAGACCGTTCGGGCATGTCCCGAGGATTAAATCTCGATTCATTCACAGCGGATGAAGCAGTGACGCTTGATGAAATGAAATACAAAGAAGAAATAAGCCCTACTGTGCGTGCAAACATTCGTAATGGGAAATCAATCTTCGATTGTCCTTTGGCGCTATCGCGCCATTTCATTAGCAGTAAACCTCTGGGCTTTCAAGGTAAATGGCTGCTCGACTATGGCGGCTACTACGATGATTTAGGCTTGAATTATTCAAAACTGCACGATAACCTGGTGGACCTCCAGTTTGCGTTCATAGATGAACCAAACCGTGATACCCGAGCCAAAATATGGCTCGAATATCTTCAAACCAAAAAAAGTATAAAATACTTTATTTCAAACCCAAAATCCGAAGGTGAGGATTCTGTGTTTTACCAAGAAGGAACTGTCTTTGAAAATATTTTTAACCTCGGTTGGAAATATGTAATGGCAAATAGGAGGGATCTTTCAGACCTCCAATTTTCCGTAGAGATTCTTAATAAAACGCTTCGTAAAATTAACTCGAGCTTTTATGCTTCGTTTGACCGACAAAAACATTGTACGGATGCTTTTAACTACGATTATTTGGATAAATCTAACTTTAAAATTGAGTACGCAAAACAGTCTAATACTTGCTTGTCTGATGGTGACCTATTAAGAAATGAAGTGCTGCATGTTTCTGCTGATTACAATGCCTCAATCAATACTTTAGTAGTAGGTCAGCTGCAGTTTGATGGCTCAATCCGGATATTAAATGGGGTGTACGTGGAAAAGCCGCATCGGATTAAGGATAACGCTGAAAAGTTTTGTAACTATTACGCTGAACATAACAATAAAGAAATTTGGTTTTACTACAACAATACGGCTATCGGTGAGAACGCGAGTACAGGACTTACCTTTGCAGATGAATATGCAAATGAATTCACAAAACGTGGCTGGAATGTAAGGATGATATACGTTGGTCAGGCTTGGAACCACATGTATCTGTACACTTTCTTCGGCCATTTATTTGGTGGTGATAGTAGCTTTCCTCAGATTACTTTTAATAATTATAGGTGCTCAGATTTGATTATTTCTATCGAGATGGCGCCAGTAAAACAGAAAGAAAAAGAATTTGCAAAAGATAAAGCTTCAGAACGCTCAGAGTTAGTACCACAGCAACACGCAACCCATTTTAGTGAAGCGTTTGACTGCTTAATGCAAGGACTATTCTCAGAGATTATTAGTAAAAAAAGATATATCCCCTTGATGATTTCTTATTAACAGCTAATCCCGCTATTCGTGAATGCTACATGGTAGCACCTTGCAGGCTCTATCGGGGCTAATGGCAACCCCATTGCAACAAAAAGAAATGCCAACCATGCTGAATAAACAATTAGCTTATAAAGCACATAACGCCTAAGCATGTTAAAGCAGCTAATTGCCTATTCAGCACACACATAATAAGAATTTCAAAATCCATTTGTTGTTTCGCCTTGCACGTTGTCCGTCTCACAACTGCATGTATTTTTCAATACCCATTATTTTTCCAACGCACGCATTTTCTAATTGTTGTCTGCCCATTCATTTTCTGGTTATCAAAAACAAAGCAACCCCATTGCATTGTTTTTAATGCTTTTTATTTTTTTAAATGAAAGAGGTGTCTTTCATCTACCAACGGAACCATGCGCAAGTAAGCGCATTAACCCAATGGAATTGATATATATATGTTTTGACAAAGTTACAGCCGAGCCGCTAAAACAATGGCGCATGCTTCGTGTATTCATTTTTTTTTCAGTAAAAAAAGGCTGAAAAAAAAGCTGACCTACACGCCATTGCATTAGGGCAGTCTTTCGGCTGTAGTTACTTGTCAAACAAATATTTTTTTAATCTAATACATGTACTCATGACAAAAAAACAAATCGTTTCCGACAAAGCGACCGCCTACGGTATTGCTGCTTTATCAATTGAAGAATTATCCCAATTATCAGCCTACAAAACCAAAACTGATTTTGTTGATAGTGACTTTTTTAACTCTAAATCTTTTCATGCCATGGCCGAAATTGTTCGCAGGTTTAAAACTGAACCATTGAAAAAGGTTAGCTGCAGCAGGGATATTTACGAGCATGTCTCTTTCCTGGCATTCAACACAACAGAAGAATTTTATGCGCTGTATT
>CAIKXD010000083.1 GCA_903831265.1 uncultured Bacteroidota bacterium | reverse complement strand
ATTAAACTAATTTACCATCTAAACTAATTTACCATCTAAACTAATTTACAGTGTATTTCTTATATGTTCATCCAAAATTTTGTATCTGTCACTATTCAGACTTTTCATGAATAACGACCAAGGACTGCATTGCGATAATGACTCTATTCCTTCATCACAGAACAAATTTAGTAAAGCTGGACTAAACCCTGACATCATTGAACTATTGGGTTGAGTAGATAATGTTGGAAACCCAGAAGTAGAACGTAGGTTCCAGAACAAAATATGCGGTGCTTTAAACGGTTTGTTCCATAGTCTTAGACCAGCTGCAGCATATTGGGTTTCAATTGAATCCATAAGAGATCTATAAGATACATCGGCATTGTCTATTTGCATATCAGAGAATATTACTAAAACCATGTCCTCTACATCGTCTGGTTGCAACCGTTGAGTAATAATCGCATCTAAAATCATTTTTAAAGCAGCAGAAAAATTTGTATTCATGCCCCAATCTGCTCTTTTAACTGTATCTACCATATCAACAAAATTATCAATACCATCCAGATTAACCCAAGACGGAGATGCTGAAAAGGTTAGCAACCGTTTTCCGAGCATTGACTTCTCAGCAACGCGTATACCCAAAGCTATTGCTGCATTCATTGGGTCACCATACATAGAACCAGAAACGTCTACCATTGCAATCATCTTTCCTAAAGCACCTGTTTGGGTAGAATTGTTTAACCATTGAGCATTTAATATTTTGGCTTCATCTGAGTCATTTCTCGGTATAATATTTAGTGCATCACGAGTAAAATCATTTAATCCAATGCGTTTCCCTTTGACTTCGATTTCACCATTGGAAGCCTTTGTAGCAAACTCCTTAAAATTTTGCGCGCAAATAATACGGTCATCCAAGTAAGAGCGTTGATTGCCTTTGTTGTCTACATTAAAAAACGCTCTTTTTTGTTTGTGCATTGTAATTGATGTCTGATTTACAGGATTTATATTAGACCAATTGTTTTCACACTGTTTAATCTGAACAGTGTCCAATTTACGGTTAATAGAAGATATAATTTTACGAAAATTCATTTTAGCTTTATTAATCGCATTTATTCTGGATAATTCTGTTTTAGCAGTCATAATATACTCACTAAAATAATTAGTGGCTATTGCGGTAAATAGGTCACTGTACTGTGATTTTTCTCTTGGAACCCATTTTGCAGCCAAAGATGGATTATCAGAATCTATATCTTGACGTATTTGTTCTATCATTAAATTTATGCCATAATTAACAATAGGACTTGTTTTATTTGTCTTATAAAAATATTTTATATCCTTCCAAGACCCATATGGTATAGTTCCGTCAGGTAACAGAACAAAATTCTTAAATGCAAACAATGCTAATTCAGGGTAATGATTATACCATACATCAACCAGCATATAAGCCAAAGAATATTCACCTTTACCCTCAACAATATCACGAGTAAAACCAATCATGCGATACATAATAGACATATACTCGATATATTCTTCTTTAGACATAATAGCACTCATATAAGAGCGTGTCAAATAGTTTAAAATATCATTTGTTTGAATGGCCAATGAATCGATAACATCTCTTTTAGTTCTTGTTAATTGAAAACTTAATTGAATTATTTTTTCGCGTATGTTATTAGACCATGAATATTCAATACTACCATTTTCTCCAATTTGAGATTTTGTATTTAAAGATATAATTGTCATTTTATAATACTATGCAACTATATCTTTAAATACATTTCTCTTTGTTTTTTTATTGTGATGTATACGTGATTTTTTAGTAAATTGACTCATATCATT
>CAIKXD010000082.1 GCA_903831265.1 uncultured Bacteroidota bacterium | reverse complement strand
TTTTCAAAAACTAGTCGTTATTACATCATTTATAAATATTACGTGAGAACCTAGCAATATTTGAAATATTGTTAAAAGTAAATTCCCCTATTAATTGTTTGCTTGATACTGAACTAATAAGAAAAAAGAAACCGCAAATGCATGATAAATAGCAATTTGCGGTTTTAAAATGTGGAGCCGAGGGAACTACAAAGAATTAAATTAACATCATTGTTCAAACCTCTTATTTTGCTCATTTTGTTTAGTAAAATCAACGTCATCAATGCTTTTACAAATGTATAACATAATTTAATAAAATTGAAATAAATTGAAACAAGTGGACTAAGTGTGGACTAAGTGTGGATTAATTATTTATATTTGTGCCATGGCTACATTAAAATACTTTATCCAAACCGCTAATAATCCAGCTAAAATCTACATTAGACTAAGAGATGGGCGCAAAATTGATGCAAAAGCAAAAACAAATTTTGCAATTAATCCAATAGACTGGAGCAATGCCAAAGGTCAACCAAAAAATTTAAAGGATGCTAGTTTTAAAAAACTGAATGAAGACCTCATCAGGCTAAGTGCTGATTTATTGAGTCATTACAACAAAGTAAATGGCGCACAAGAAATTAATTCAGATTGGCTGAAGGATTTCATCAATCCCAAAGCAATTGAGTCTCTTCCAACAAAGTTGGTTGAATATTTTGATTATTACGCTATGCATAAAAAAAGCACATTGGAGAATTCAACCTTCATGAAACTTAATGTCAACAAACATTTACTCCAAAGATTTCAGAAAGAAGCAAAGAAAGAATATTGCATCCATGAGGTTGACTCAAAATTTAAGTTAGATTTTGAAAGTTATTGCCTAAAAAACAACTATGCGCCAAACACCATTGCGAGAACTTTGAAGTTTATTAAGACAATTTGCTATCATGCCAAAAGCAATGGCCTTGAAACAAGTTATCAGCTTGACAACATCAAAGTTAAGTTTGAGAAGGTTGATAAAATTTACCTCACTAAAGAGGAACTTAAATTGATTGAGAGTGCTGAATTAGAAAATGACTATCTCGATAATTCAAGAGACTGGCTTTTGATTAGTTGTGAGACTGGGCAAAGAGTAAGTGATTTTATGCGATTCAACAAGGAGCAAATCAGATTTGAAGGTGATGTGCCATTGATAGAATTTACGCAAGTTAAAACCGACACAATCATGTCCGTTCCGCTAAGTAAAAAAGTAAGAGCAATCCTAAAAAAAAGAAACGGAGAATTTCCGAGGCAAATAAGTGACCAACGATACAACGAATACATTAAAGAAGTTTGCAAAATTGCGGGATTGGATGAGGTTATTAAAGGCAGTAAGCAAGACACCGCCACTAAAAGAAAAGTAAGAGGCAGTTTTCCAAAGTTTGAATTGGTAACATCGCACATCGGCAGAAGGTCATTTGCCACTAATAACTATGGGCGCATTCCAACACCATTGCTTATGAATGTAACTGGCCATAAAACAGAGGGAATGTTTTTGCAGTACATTGGCAAAACCCAAACCGATAAATCTATTCACCTAGCACAATACTTTTAATCAAACAATACTATGAAAGAAGAATTTCCTTTAGAAAGCATGAATAATTTTATCAAGCATTGCGATGGTGTAATTGAAGTTTCCATATCAGACATTATTCAATGGAAACCGCACTACAAAAAAGAACTTTGGGAGCAAAATAGCTTTCTTTTTAATAATACCTTTAAACTTGGAGAAAAACATTGGTATGAAAATATTGAAAGAATACATCAATTAGAATACAAATGCAGAGCTTCTTTAGAACATTTGATTAAGGTTGATGGAAATATTAAAGTTGGCAATTATGCAAAAAACAAATTGGATGCCTTTTGGAACAAGTTAGTAAATTTCAAAAAGGAAAACAATTTAGGCCATGTGGATGTAATGACAAAGAATCAATGGTTTTTTGAGTACTATTCATTGATACGAGATTTTTATCATTGGTTTAACTATTTAATATCATTATCTCCTGAAGATAGAATTGAAATTTTTTATGAAAAAGGAATTAGAAATGGTTTAATCGAGCATTCAAAAAGTGAAATAGCAAAATCTTATGATGTGAATCTATTAAAGATTAATTTTGATAAATGGCTAAATGTCACAAAAGGATTTAATACTGGTGACATTGAAAAATACAATGAACTTATTACTGAAAGTGTTTTTTTTGAATATCTAAAAAAGATTAGACTTGATAAATTAAAATTAGAATCAGACATAAAAGTGTTAGAAATTGCAACGGAGTTGATTGGCACAAACGATTTATACTCTCAGGTTATTAAGGTAGGTCACATCAAAACAATACTATCTAATCGCAATCTAACACCATCAGAGGCCATTGATTTACTTGAGGATATCGGAAAGAACGCATACTCGCCATCATTTTACAATAAGGTAGTATCTGAAATTATTGAGCATTTAGAACGCATGATGGCAAGGCCGAAAAACAACAATAGTGCTGATGAGGTTAAGGAGGATGATATCACCAATAAGCCATGGTTTATTGTAGGGATGTCATTTGCAAGTGGTGAGATTTATCGACATTATGAGGAAAGTCAACAATGTTTGAGAAAAACTGCAAAAGCATTACACAATGTGAATTTAAGACAAATAATCAGCAACACATTGTTTCATGATGACAAACAATATGGCGAAAAAAACTCTCGAAATATTTTTCTCAGCATGGAAAAAATGACCACAATTATAAATCGTTGCAAAGAAAATGGAATTACTATCGATGAGAGATTTATGGCCAATTACAACACATTACAATCTAAATCCTAAATTGGAACAAAAGTGGATATTGTTCCATAATAATGTTCCACCGAACTAGATAGACTTTTGCCCTTGTAATCAATAAATACAAGGCAAATGACAAAAACATCAACCATCCTTCACGAAGTATCTCCTGAGCAAATAACAAGTTTATTTGAAGGGATACAAAATCAATTAACGGAACTCAAACAAAACTTTGAGCCGAAAGCACCAACTGAGTATTTAACTCGCAATGAATTGGCTGAAATGCTTAAGTGTGACCTCAGCACCATTCACAATTGGTGCAAAAAAGGAAAGTTACATCCTTATGGCATTGGTAACCGAGTTTATTTTAAGAGGGCAGATTTAGAATCTTTATTGACTCCAATAGGCAAAAGTAATGGAGGTGAAAATGAATAAGCCATCCAATCTCACCTCCGATAATACTTTGAACTCGCAGAGCAAAGTTAGTGAAATTTTAATTAAAGCAACACCATATTTCAATGGACTTTTAATGGTTGCAATATGGCTGAACAATAAAGAATTTGCAGTTTTTGTTTGCGATGCTGACCTATGGAACAAGGCCGATGAGTTAAAAAGCAATGTTGAATCAATTGTTCGAACTATGGGAGGAGTTAGCCATGGGAAATAATGATAAAAAACTCAATGATGAATTCTTTACGCACATTGAAAATGATGAGAAACAAAGCACCAATCAAATGGATTCGATGCTAGATGAGGCTAAAATCAATGCAAGTGATGAAATTCCTCCACCTCCAGTTTGTTGGCAAATAATCAATGAAAATGGTGAGACATCAACGATTGGAACACTAGGAAACTTTTCACTAGTAATTGGTAAAGCCAAAAGCAGAAAATCATTTTTCATTTGTTTAGCAGTATCATCGACAACCAAAAATGGACTAGTGCTAAATCGATTTAAAGGCACACTAAAAGCTTCAAAGTGCGATGTTTTATACTTTGATACTGAACAACACAAATATCATGTGCAAAAGGCTGTAAAGAGGGTATGTTCATTAATTGGAAATAGTAATCCTGATACCTTGCACACTTATGGCCTAAGAAAGTACTCACCATCTCAAAGATTGGCTATGATTCAACACGCAATTTACTCAAATGACCATGTTGGCTTTGTGGTCATTGATGGAATTAAAGACCTCATCAATTCAATTAATGATGAGTCAGAGGCCACAATGATTTCAAGTAAATTACTCAAATGGACTGAGGAAAGAAACATTCATATTGTGTGCGTATTGCATCAGAATAAAGGAGACAACAATGCAAGAGGGCACATAGGAACTGAATTGGTCAACAAGGCAGAGACAGTTTTATCCGTTTCAAAATCACCTGAGAACAAAAATATTTCTATTGTTGAGGCTGAATATTGCAGAGACAAAGAACCTGAGCCATTTGGTTTTGAAATTGATGGATATGGTTTGCCGATTTTATCGGAGAATTGGCAAGTTAAGACCACAAAAAAAACGAGTGCAATCGGTATGGATGAAATCCCTCCTGACCAAATTTATGCATTGGTGATTCAATGCTTTTCTAAGGTCAAAGATTTAGGATATACGGAATTGGTCATTCAAATGAAATTGGCCTTCAAATCAAGAATGAAAAAACCAATCGGAGACAACAAAGCTAAGGAGATGATAACTCATTGCAAAAATGAAGGTTGGTTGATTCAGAAATCAGCAAAAGGTAAATATAAAATAGGTGCTTTCTCACATGAATAATCTTATCGGTTTAGTTTAATGCCTATACATAGGCATTTAAACTGATAAACTGATAGAAATTGGCAGTTTAACTTAAACTAGTTTAAACCGATAAACCATCAATGTTGATGCGGTTTTCAGCAAAGAGGCACAATGAATTAATGAATCAAATTATCGGTTTAACGCAATAACACCATTTTAAACCATTAAAAGCATGATATCAGAGGAACAAAAACAATTCATAATTTACATCAGGACAAAAATGTTTTGGCAAAATCGATTAAGAAATGCTGATGCCATGAATCCTATTTTCATACCGATGGCAGAAATTAAAGAGAGATTTCTAAGCAATCCTAAAGATGACATCAAGCAATTGATTGAACAAGGACTAATTGAAGTCACGCAAAAAGTCACCAATTCCGGCCATAAAGCTAATTATTACAAGGTTTTAAAATCAGGAGGCATCAATCCTTCAATGCTCAAACCTAAGGGCAAAGAACTTGATGTGTTGACTAATTACATGAGGGATGCACTAAGGTTGGTCACACTTTCCGACAATTCAGAGTCAACCTTGTATTTTGATACATTTCTTATGCTCAAAAAAACAAACATTGATTTATTTTTCACTATCGATGATTTTAGCGGAAGGATTCACACACCTATTTCAAGTTTTCATAGGGTGCTGAGGCCGAATATTCGCATTGATGGTGAGAAGACGTCATCACTTGATGTTGTCACAATGCAACCTTTGTTATTGGGTAAAATCCTGAATGATAGAATCGGCAAAAATGACTATTCAGACTGGATCGAAAGTGGAGAAGACATTTACATCATGATTCAGATGAAGGCACAATTGCCATCAAGGGATGATGCTAAAAAACGATTTTTTGAGATACTATTCTCAAAGCCAAATGAACAATTGGCATCAATGTTTGGAAATAGCAACTGGATAAATTGGATTAATGAATTTAAACGAGAGCCATTCGCACCCAATCCGCACACATTAGAAAAGAATCATTCAAACCTTGCGTGGCTATTGCAGACAACCGAGGTTGCAATGATGAGCAAGGTATGGCATGAATTAGCATCAATGAACATCAAGTTTCTTAGTGTGCATGATGAAATAATTGTTCCTAAGTTAGATTTGCCGATGGCTAGAAAGATATTCGACAACATACTGAGTGCTGAATTCAAATACTACAAATTAAATAGTAAGCATCCCAATGTTGAGATTGAATCAATTCCTGAAATAAAAACAGACTTAGTTTTGACTAACAATTGGCTAAACGATATTGCAGAACTTGAAACAATTCTTAAAAAAAACGCCCATAAAACCTCGGTAAAATTAAAAAATGGAGGCACAATAATAAACCTCGAAAAGTTTATTGATGCACACCTTGAAACGATAAAATTCAACAATGGCAATAAGGTATTTTTACCATACTTAAATCGATTAAAAGAAATAACTAAAACAATTACAAAATGAGTTTACAAAAGTTTACAAAAACACAAATTAAAGTGAATCGCATTCTTTCAATGAAAACCATCACCATCGATGTTTGGAATTCACTTAATAAAAGAGAAAAAAGCATCGCAAATAGTGAATTAGTGCGATTGTTTAATGAATCCAAAGGAGCTGAAAGGGATAAAATATTGAGCAAAATGGAATCAATTACTGGAGAGCAAACAAAAAGCCAAATTTGGACTATAAACCACATACGCATCAATAATTCAATTGTTAAACTTGTTCAACATTTAAATAGAATGCCTTCTAAAGATGAAATTGCGGAGGAAAGTGGTTTAAGTCGGCAAACAATACACAAACACCTTTCAGAGTATTCAGAACATCCATTGTTTAAAGAGGAGTTAATCCAGTATAGGTTTGCATCAAACTCTTTATTATCAGTAATTTATAAAATGGCTATTCAGGGAGATATTAAGGCCGCTAAGCTATTTTTTAATGTTGTCGGCAATGATGCATCGCCAAAGCAAACCATCGGCACACAAAACAATTACATTCAAATCAATGGCACAATATTGAATCAGGACATTATAAAACAATTAACACCTGATAAACTTATTCAGATTGAGGAAATTGTTAAATCAATTCAAAGCACTTGATGAGGTAAAAAAAGCCATTTTTTCTAAGTTGTGGACTAATGGCGGACTAAAAGCTAAAATGAAAAACCGCAAATGCTTGATAAATAGCAATTTGCGGTTTTAAAATGTGGAGCCGAGGGGATTCGAACCCCTGTCCAAACAAAGAATCAAAAAGCCTTCTACATGTTTAGTAAACAATTGCTCAGGCTTCCCTGAAATTCAATAGATTTAGG
>CAIKXD010000081.1 GCA_903831265.1 uncultured Bacteroidota bacterium | reverse complement strand
TTTTCAAAAACTAGTCGTTATTACATCATTTATAAATATTACGTGAGAACCTAGCAATATTTGAAATATTGTTAAAAGTAAATTCCCCTATTAATTGTTTGCTTGATACTGAACTAATAAGAAAAAAGAAACCGCAAATGCTTGATAAATAGCTATTTGCGGTTTTAAAATGTGGAGCCGAGGGGATTCGAACCCCTGTCCAAACAAAGAATCAAAAAGCCTTCTACATGTTTAGTAAACAATTGCTCAGGCTTCCCTGAAATTCAATAGATTTAGGTTTGTTTACTCACCAACAAGCTATTAAAGCCTCTTTATCTCATTAAACACCGAAGCTTTGTTTAACCAGCTCATTATTTTCGATGCCGATTCAAAACGCCAATGAGCAGGGCTTCTTGATCGACACTGCATTTTAATACCTAGTATTAAGCTGCAAGGGCGTAGTTATACTCGCCAGATAAAAGTTTTGAGAATTAGATTTAACGTGCTCCTTTCACAATACACGACATGCTTACAATTTAATTTCATTCGCTGTCAAAACCGGTCGGCCCCATTTTGTTATCTGCAAATATACATTTTAAAAATGAGTAAAAAAAAAGCCCTTTGAAAATCAAAGGGCTCGAATTTTATTTAATGTGAATCTTCACCAGGCGATAAAGGCACCGTTTGAGGAACAAAATCTACGTCTTTATCTGGTTTACTGTAATCGTAAGGCCAACGATGCACAGTCGGTAATTCACCAGGCCAGTTACCATGTAAATGCTCCACAGGAGCATCCCACTCCAGCGTATTACTCTGCCATGGGTTTTGAATTGATTTTTTTCCTCTGTACATACTGTAGAAGAAATTAAAGAGGAAAAGTCCCTGTGCTAGAGCTCCTGTTATTGCAAAAACTGTGATTAAAATATTTATGCTTTGGAGGTTTTGGAATAATGCAAATGCTTCGTTACTGTAATACCTTCTTGGAACACCTGTAAGACCTATGAAGTGCATTGGAAAGAAAACACCATAAACAGCTATGAAGGTTATCCAAAAATGAGCGTAACCTAATTTGTTGTTCATCATTCTTCCAAACATGCGGGGAAACCAATGATATATTCCACAGAACATGCCAAAAATTGCAGAGGCCCCCATTACAATATGAAAATGAGCTACTACAAAATATGTATCATGCACATTAATATCTAATGCTGAATCGGCAAGGATAATACCTGTAACACCACCTGTTACAAAAGTTGAAACTAATCCAATCGCAAATAACATTGCAGGTGAAAATTTCAGATTTCCTTTCCAAAGCGTTGTGATATAGTTAAATGCCTTTACTGCAGATGGGATTGCAATTAACAAGGTAGTAAAAACAAAAACCGAACCAAGGAATGGATTCATTCCTGTAATGAACATATGGTGCCCCCAAACTATAAAAGAAAGGAAACCAATAGCCAAGATTGATCCAATCATAGCACGATAGCCGAAGATTGGTTTACGGCTCATTGTAGAGATTACTTCGGAGGTGATACCAAGGGCAGGAAGCAATACAATATAAACTTCAGGATGACCTAGGAACCAAAAAAGATGTTGAAACAAAACAGGACTTCCTCCAGTTTGTTCCATTGCTTGACCGCTTATAAATATATCTGATAGATAAAAGCTAGTACCAAATGACCTATCGAAAATCAACAACAATACAGCTGCAAATAAGACAGGAAACGATAAAACGCCAAGAATAGCAGTAACGAAGAAAGCCCATATAGTTAGCGGCAGTCTTGTCATAGTCATTCCTTTGGTTCTCAAATTTAATACAGTTACAATGTAGTTAATTGATCCAAGCAATGAACCAGCAACAAACAATGTCATACTCACTAACCATAGCGTCATACCTAAACCTGACCCTGGCATTGCTTCTTCAAGGGCACTTAGTGGAGGATAAATAGTCCATCCAGCAGATGCCGGACCAGTTTCAACGAACATTGAATAAAACATGATAAGGCTTGAAACTGCAAAAAACCAAAAGGAAAGCATATTTAAAAATCCAGAAGCCATATCTCTGGCACCAATTTGAAGAGGAATTAGTAAATTACTGAAAGTACCACTCAATCCACCAGTTAGCACAAAGAAAACCATAATGGTTCCGTGAATAGTTACCAATGCCAAATACATATTAGGATCTAGAACTCCATTTGGCGCCCATTTTTTACCTAGAAAGTATTCAAGAATACTGAAGCTTTGCCCTGGCCAAGCTAATTGTAGTCTAAAGAATATAGAAAGCATCATTGCTACTATACCCATAAAGATTGCAGTTATTAAAAACTGCTTAGAAATCATTTTATGATCAGTACTGAAAATATATTTCGACCAAAAACTTTGCTCATGGTGATCATGTGAGTGATCGTGAGCGTGATCTTCATGACCATGTGTGTCTGTATGATCAATTGAATGTGCGTTAGAACCCATATTTATATTGTTTTTATTTTAAATTCATTAGTTAATAACAATCAATTAAAATTGATGTTTTGAATAATAATTAATTTATTGCAACTTTTGTTTCGACATTACTTTGAGCCATACTTTTATCTTTAAAAGTCTTTTGCTCTGCCAACCATTTTTTATAATCAGCTTCAGAATCAACAACTATTTTCATCTGCATATTCCAATGCGTAGCTCCACAAATTTTATTGCAAAGCAACACATAATCAAAATCAGGATTTTTTGTTTTTTCTCTCATTTCTGCTGTAGTAATGGTTGGCGTGAAATGAAATTCTGTTTTCATACCTGGTACACAATTCATTTGTGCTCTAAAATGAGGCATATAAGCACTATGAATTACATCTTTCGACCTAAAATACATCAACACTATTTTGTTAACTGGGATATGGAATTCTCCATTTACAATTTTGTCGTCCCATGCAAATTTATCTGTAGTGTCAATCGCTAAAGGATTCATATCTGCAGTAAGCTTATAATTGCTTTCACCTAAAACATTATCAGAACCACCGTATCTTGCTGTCCATTTAAATTGTTCGGCAAACAGCTCCATTACAATTGCTTTATTGGAATCTACAGGAGAAGTAATTTTGTTCCAAACTGCAAGTCCGTAGATAATAATTACAGCTAATACGATAGCTGGAACGATTGTCCATATCATTTCTAATTTAGTACTGTGTGCAAAGTAAGTAGCCTTAACACCTTTTCTAGAATAGTATTTGAATGCAAAATAAAACAAAACAACATTAACTGCGATAAAAACGATTCCTGTGATAATCAAATTAAAATTGAATAACGTGTCGATTTCACTACCATGCTCAGATGCAGATTCAGGAAGCAAATTATCCTTATATGAATAAATAAGATAAACACAAAATGCAAAGAACGCCAATAAGAAAGGCATCATCAATTTTGCATTAAATTTTGTATCAGAATCACTTACTGCTTCTTCTGTATCATTACCTTTAAGCGTTGCAGATAATTCGTAAACTTTTACTAATCTGGCAATTGCAACTATTCCGAGGATAATTGCTACGTATGTTAATAGAGAAATCATATTTGTTTTAAATAACTGTTATAAATAATTTTACAATTGAAAATGATAACTTTCCTCGATCATTGGATGATTTTCAGCAACCATTGGTGCCTTTGATAATGCATTAAAGAATACCCAAATAAATATCCCTGCAAAGAAAGAGGTTGAAGCAATTTCAACTACCCCAATATGAGCATGGGTGCCCATAATTCCTGGCATTACAATTAACCAAACATCTAACCAATGACCAATTATCATTAAAACTCCAGCCACAAGAAGTGCGTTCTCTTGTCTTTTGGCATCACGCGTCATTAGTGTAAAGAAAGGTACAAAGAAATTTATTAAGAAATTTAAAATAAAAATAGGTTTCAGTTCTGGTGTTTGTCTTAGAGCGTAGTAAGCAACCTCTTCTGGTAAATTTGCATACCAAATTAGCATGAATTGAGAGAACCATAAATAGGTCCAAAAAACACTAAATGCAAACATAAACTTTCCGATATCATGTATATGGTTTTCGTTTACTTTTGGCAAATATCCGTTTCTTTTCAGATAAATCGTAAAAAGCATAAGTACTGTCATTCCGGTAACGAACATTCCTGCAAAAGTATACCATCCGAATAATGTGCTAAACCAATGTGCATCAATTGACATTAAAATGTCCCAAGCACCGGTTGAAGAGGTAACAGCAAAAAGAACTAAAAATACATGCGCCAATTTAGATGATTTCCAATAGTTAACAGTCCCTCCAATTCTATCTTCTTCCAATGCATATTTGCGCAGCATTAAAGCAGAACCTGCCCATATTAATCCATAAAGGGCTAATCTAATTATAAAGAACGGAATGTTTAGAAACGCTTTTTTACCGTATAGAATTTTATCAAAATCAGGCGATGCTTTGTCATACAATTCACGATGTGTCCAATGATATATATCATGGTGTCCAAAAATGAAGATTAGAATTAGGAATCCACAAGCATATGGGAGATACTGGGCCATTGCTAGAGGAATTCTTAATATAACTGCGCTCCATCCTACCTCAGCCGCAAATTGCAAGGCATAAAAGAACAGTCCAGCTAAAGCCACTGCTAGTAAATAAAAATTACTATGCAGTAAACTTGCCCAAACTCTGGTATGGTCGGTTGCAAAACCATAGGCAATACCTGCTACACCAAAGGCAATTAAACCAAGGGAGAGCATTTTATTATTTTTAGTTACAGAATAGTTCATCATAACTTTATCTTATCAGTGCTTGTATTAAATTATTTTTTAATTGTATCGTTAGCTGCAGGGGTATTAGCTGCAGGCGTTGCTTTTTTAATAAGTTCGTTGATATAATGAATAACCAACCATCTTTCTTCTTTTGTAACCTGTGAGGCATGCTGCCCCATTAGATTTTTACCGTATGTAATAGAGTGAAACATTTTCCCCTCATTAAGACCAGCAGAAGCCACCTTATCCCAATATTTACCCGGTGTTGGGAATTTTCCATTTGCCACAATTGAGCCATTTCCGTCACCTGCATCGCCATGACACGGGGTACAAAATTTTGTATAAATAGCCTTCCCTTTTTCTAAGTTTTCAGGAGTTAATTCAATTGGATTTTTGAGGTTTAAGCCAGCGGCTTCATATCCTTCATTGCTGTTAGGGTATGGATAAATAGAATTATTGATACCCCAAACCGAATTAGGAAACTCACCTTGCGAAATAGTTCCTGTAACAGGAGGTCTAGCCCCCAACATATCTTTAAAGTTAGGATTCTCTTCGTATGGTTTATATGCTACAGAACGATACATATCTGGCATGAATTCAATCCCTGGACTTAAAGGGTCAGTTGCACAACTATTCAACAAAATAATTGTAGAAGTTGTTAATGCGAACCCTGTGAGTAGTTTATGCTTAAAAATTTTCATTTTATAATGAGACGTTTAATAATCTTGTTATTTACCGTATTCTTTAACTTCTTCTGCACCGTGTTTCATTAGCAAAGCACTTAATTCTGCTTTTTTAGAAAGATCGTTACATTCAACTTGCATTACGAACCTATCATCGGTCATACGAACATCAGGAACGAATGCTGTAACGCCAGGTAGTGTTTTACTTCTTAAATAAAAAGTAATTACCATTCCATGCGCTGCACAAAAAATTGTAGATTCAAATATTACCGGAACAAAAGCTGGTAAATTTTTGTAAAATTCGAAACTTGGTTTTCCGCCTATATCCATTGGCCAGTCGGTAATCATCATATAGTTTGTCATTATAAGTGCTAAGCAACAACCTATAATCCCATAGATGAAAGCACAGATTGAAATTCTAGTTCTTTTATGACCGATTAGATGATCCATTCCATGAACTGGGAACGGACTGTAGACCTCTTTTATTCTCACTCCATTGCTACGGAGAGGTTTGATGTTTTGCATTAAAACATCTTCATCATTGTATATTGCAAAAATATATTTACTCATTTTGACTTGCTATTTTAATTATTAATGATGTGCTGCGTGAGTGTGACCATGCTCAAGAGCTGCACGTTTTGCTTGCGTACTTGAAGACTTGGTAATTGTTTTCAACTCGCTCATGGCGATAACAGGGAAGAACCTTGCAAATAATAAGAAACAAGTGAAGAACAAACCCAAAGAGCCAATAAATATACCTACCTCAACCCAAGATGGATGATATGTACCCCACTCTGAAGGCAAATAAGCTCTGTGTAGGGAAGAAACAATAATTACGAAACGTTCGAACCACATACCTATGTTTACCACGATACTTAAGATAAATGTAAAAGTTATATTTGTTCTTAAACTTTTAACCCAAAACAACTGAGGTGAGATTACATTACATGTCATCATACTTGCATAAGCCCACCAATAGTAACCAGTTGCACGATTAATAAAAGCGTAACTTTCATATTCGACTCCTGAGTACCAAGCAATAAAAAACTCAGTAATGTATGCAATACCAACAATAGAACCCGTAACAAGAATGATTCTATTCATCATATCGATGTGCAAAGTGGTGATGTAATTTTCTAAGCTTAGCACCTTTCTCACAATAATTAAGAGTGTTTGTACCATAGCGAAACCGGAAAAGATTGCACCAGCAACGAAATATGGAGGAAAGATTGTGGTATGCCAACCAGGCAAAATTGATGTAGCAAAGTCCATTGATACAATAGTATGTACCGAAAGTACCAATGGTGTTGACATACCTGCTAAAACAAGTGAAACTTCTTCGAAACGTTGCCAATTTTTTGAAGAGCCTGTCCAACCAAAAGCAAGTGTACCATACCAAAATTTCATGGCCTTTGTTTTAGCTCTGTCTCTAACAACAGCAAAATCAGGGATAAGCCCAGTGTACCAAAAAACAAGTGAAACTGTAAAATAAGTTGATACTGCGAATGTATCCCAAACTAGTGGTGAGTTAAAGTTTACCCACAAAGAGCCAAATTGGTTTGGAAGTGGTAATAACCAATAAGGAAGCCAAGGACGGCCGATGTGTGTTAATAAGAAAGTTGCGGCACATATAACAGCAAATATCGTCATTGCTTCTGCCGAGCGGTTAATTGACAGTCGCCATTTTTGACGGAACAGTAATAATACTGCAGAGATTAGGGTACCTGCGTGACCAATACCTACCCACCAAACGAAGTTAGTGATATCCCAACCCCAATCCACAATATTGTTAATACCCCACATTCCGATACCTTCACCTACGGTGATTGAAACACAAAATACCCACCAAAGGAGTGCGGCAACGGATGCAATAAAACACCACCACCAATATTTGTTTGCCTTTCCTTCGATTGGTCTACAGATATCTTCAGTGATTTCATGGTTAGTTTTGTCACCCAGTATTAATGGTTCTCTTATCGGGGCTTCGTACATAATATATAGGCTATTTTGTGATTAAAAAATTGTTTATTTAAATTTAAGCGTGATGTTTTGAACCTGATTCTTCTACATTTCTGACTTTAACTTGGTAGAAGACTGATGGCTGAACATTTAACTCTTCTAACATGTAATAAGATCTTTCTTCTTCTTTCATTTTGTAAACCATACTAGATTTATCGGCAATATTTCCGAAGGTAATAGCGTTGGTAGGGCAAGATTGTGCACAAGCTGTTTCTATTTCACCATCCTTAATTTCTCTACCTTGTTTCTTAGCTGTTAATTTCCCTTCTTGTATTCTTTGTATACACATAGAGCATTTTTCCATTACTCCTCTTGAGCGAACAGTAACATCAGGGTTGAGCACCATTTTACCCAAATCATTATTCATATGAAAATCAAACTGATCATTTTCGAAGTATTTAAACCAATTAAATCTTCTCACCTTGTAAGGACAATTATTCGCGCAATATTTAGTTCCAACACAACGGTTATATGTCATTTGATTTAAACCTTCACTACTATGTGTGGTCGCTAAAACAGGACATACCGTTTCGCAAGGAGCATGATTGCAATGCATGCACATCATAGGTTGAAACACAACTTGTGGATTTTCCTCAGGAACTTCCATTTCATGGTACATATCTACAACACCTGTTCCTTCTGCTTCGGCTTTCTCCTTGGTCATGGCACTTGAATAGTATCTATCTATTCTAATCCAATGCATCTCACGATTCATTCTCACTTCATCTTTACCAACGACGGACACATTGTTTTCTGATTGACAAGATATTAGGCAGTTACCACATCCAATGCATGAATTCAAGTCAATACCCATGCTCCATTGCAGCCCTGGTTTATCGAAACCGGGATTTTCTTTAGTTGCCCACAAATCCACAGTATGTGCAGGTACTTTTTTATGTTCATGACCATCAGCCATGTACAACATTTCGGTATGGTTTCCAGCTTTACCATTCTTTTGGAATTCGCTTAGCGTTGTTTCCTTCACCATTTCTCTACCCATCAAAGTATGATGAGTTTGAGTAGTGACAACCATATGTTTTTCTTCATTGTTGGCAATACTAACTTTGGTTGCATGATAGCTCATTAAACCACTACTATTAGTGCCAATAAGTTCGAATGCATTTACACCTACGTTATTACCTGCCTTACCGACCATTGTTCTACCAAAACCAACTGCTAAACCTATTGTGCCTTCAGGCTGACCTGGTTGCGGAAACACTGGTACTTTTTCTAAAAGGACACCGTTAACAGTAAGGTTAACCGTGTTCATTTCTTCTTCTTTTTCGTGGGTGGTATTATATCCTTTTTTCTCCATTTCTTTTGGAGACATTGTTATGTAGTTATCCCAAGTAACTTTAGAAATAGGGTCTGGCATTTCGAGCAGCCAAGGATTATTCCCTTGTGTTCCAATTCCAGCTCCTACTTTTTGATATAAGGTAATTTCCATCTCGCTACCAGTTTCTTTAGCGATTTCGGTTGCTGCGTTGGAAAGGTCAAATGTCCAATTAACAGGGGTGTTTGGCGTCATGGCCACTTCAAACACACCATCATGCAAACTTTTCATCCAAAAATTTTCGAACATCAATTCGGCAGACTGTAGTGGAAACATTTTCTTTTCCCAATTTGCCTTTACATAATCCTGATACTTCAAAGGGTTTTTCATCCAAGTTAAAAGGCTATCACCAAAAGCTCTTGTATTAAAAAGTGGATAAATCGTAGGTTGAATCATTGCATAAGAATTTGCTCTTGGACTAGCATCACCCCAAGATTCGAGGTAATGATTGTTAGGGCAAATATACTTGCACTTAGATGCTGTTTCGTCCTTTCTATCTGCTGTTGAGATAGATGTTGGTACTTTTGTTAGGGCAGCTTCAAATCCAAGTGCTTTCGGAGAAGTATAAATAGGGTTACAGTTTAACATGATTAAGACTGCCACTTTACCTTCTTTCATTTCAGTAACCAAGGTAGTAAAATCTGAATCGTTACCCTGTCCTATATTCAATGGGTTCGACAAATCGATTGTTGCTCCATAATTTCCTAACATGAAATTAATTCCATTCACAACAGATTGCACATGTGTATCATTTGATCCACAAACGACTATTGATTTTCCTCTGCTAGCCCATAAAGCGTCTGCTGTTTTTGCAATACTCTTTTCAAAGTTAATTTTTCCTGCTGAGATTAATGGCATGCCCGCTTTAGAGGCGATAGCATTATACAAATTAACCACAGCCGCACCTGTTTGTGATGGTTTAATACCTACACGAACATCGGCATTGGCACCAGATAATGACATTACACTTTCGAACTGAAAGTGCTTGCTCATTTCCTTTTTATCTTTATTTAATTTTCTTGTTTGACCATATTGGCGAGCAAATTGTATTGGAGAAATCCAATTTCCCAAGAAATCGGCTCCAAAACTAACAATTACATTTGCTTTACTGAAATCGTATGAAGGGATAATAGAGGCTCCATAAGTTTGTAAATTTGCTTTACGAATACCTGCATAAGAAACTGCATCATAAACAACATGTTTTGCAGAAGAATACTTAGCTACAAATTCTGCTGCTAACGAATTTAATGAAGGACTTGTTATAGTAGAAGTCAATATTCGTATTGCAGCACCCGCTGTGTTGGCTGCTTCAATCTTAGCTTCAATTTCAGTATCAATATCTTTCCAATTTGCAGCTTTTCCATCTTTGGTCGGACCTTGCAATCTTTCCATATCATAAAGTGATAATACAGAAGCTTGCACTCTGGCATTGGTGCCACCGTTGGTGAAGTTAGATAGTTTGTTTCCTTCAACTTTAATAGGACGACCTTCACGCGTTTTAACAAGTACATTGCATAAATCAGCTCCATCATCTATAGTTGTTGCATACCAATTTGAAACACCAATTGTAATTTCTTCTGGCTTTATCAGATACGGAACAGTTTTTCTTACTGGAGTTTCGCATGCAGCAAGCGACGCTGCTGTTACTGAAAACCCTAAAAATTTTAAAAAATCTCTTCTTGGTGTTTTAGAATTACTCAAAGAGTCGTTGTTACCTAAAAACGCTTCTAACGGTATTTCTTGGGCAAACTCATTTTGAGCCTTTTTAATAATCTCAGGACTATTGTTAAGATCCTCTAGCGATTTCCAATATTTTTTGTTGCTCATATTTTTTATTACTTGCTCCTGCAATGCAGGGATTGGTTATATGCTGTTGTTAATTATTCTTTATTTTAGTAATGACATTTACCACATTCGATACCACCCATCATACTAACAGTGATTGGTTTTTTGCCATAAGTCTTTTTAAGTTCCTCGTGCAACTAGTTATAATATGGATTACCCTCCATTTTAACTTCAGTTTTGCGATGACAATCGATACACCAACCCATTGTTAATGGCGTAAATTGGCGAACTGTATCCATCTCTGCTATAGGTCCATGGCAGGTTGTACACTCTTGTTTACCAACAGTTACATGTTGCGCGTGGTTGAAGTAGGCATGTTCTGGTAATTGGTGTACTTTTATCCATTTAATTGGTTTTGGATTTGGTCCATAAGTATCTTTAGCTGGATCGTAATCAAGCGCAGCATATATTTTTGCAATTTCTTTTTTACCTGCTACCGGTCCTTCCTGAATAGCTTTATGACAATTCATACAAACATTTGCAGAGGGGACATTTGAAATTTTACTTTTTTCGACTCCAGAATGGCAGTAAACACAATTGATTGCATTTTGACCAGCATGAATTTTATGGCTAAAGTTAATTGGTTGTTCTGGAGCGTATCCCTCGTAAATACCGATACCCATCATTCCATTCCAAGCAGCTTTGGCTCCATAACTTACAATTACAATTAAACCTAACGCAACTATTTTTTTGTTAGTTCTAGCCCAATTTTTAAAATACGCAGTGTCGTATGATACTTGCACAGGCTCTGGGATACCTTCTTTATTATTGACAAGGCGTTGCAACGAATTTTTAACCCCATTCAATACGCTTATTAAAATTAAGAACAAAAGGATTAATCCTAATAAAAAATACAAAACTGTTGAAGAGTCTGTTTTGGTTGTAGCTCCATCAGGAGTGGCTGTTGCTGTTGCAGCTGCCTTAGGATCAGCTGGAGGATTAGCAATGTATGCTAATATAGATTTAATTTCATCGTCAGTTACTGCTTGTGAAGGCATTACTGACTTGTTGTATTCTTCGAATATTTTAACCGCGTACGCATCTCCCGCCTTTACCAAGGACTGAGAGTTTTTAATCCATTTAATTAACCATGCTTCAGCAGGTTTAGGAACTCTGTCTGCCACGCCTTTTAGGCCCGGACCTACCAATTTTTGGTCGGTTACTTTGTGACATTGGGCACAATTGTTTTTAAAAAGTTTTTCACCTGCTGCAACATCTTGACTCAACACCTGATTGGAATTGAATATGAGTAAGGCAGCAATTAGGATTAGCTGATTTAAATAAACTTTAAATGCTTTGTTGATTTTATGCATATATGTTAATTTTTCTTTTGTCACAAAAATGTCAGATGGCTTTATTTTCACGCGACAAAATTATAAGAATACCCATTTCAAAGGCAAATTATATTTATATTTTTTTACGAAATTAATAATTTAAAAAGATTCTAAACAAATAGTTTATTCTAATGATTTTCAAAACATTATCATAATCATTGTTAGATTTTATAAATAAAGTGTTAGTAAGAATGCTAGTTTATTAACAAGAATAGAATGAATTGGGCGCCGTTTTTAAAACATTTTGGTAAAAAGTTGAGAGATTGAAACTAGTTTGAATTACGATTGTTTTTTTATTGAATTATGGCGGTTAAAAATTAATTAAACTAAAATAGTTCCAATCATCTTCTAAAATAGGCATTGACAAAATTGGCCACTTATATTAACTCAAATTCCGTAATAGAAACATACGCAACTTTATTTACTTCAATCTTAAGCATTTATAGCGATTCTACTTTCAATTTAGTCCAATTGCGGCATTACCTTATTGTACTAATTTCAAGTGATATCGGCATTGACCATTGCATATTTATTTTTAAGTCTAACAAAAAAATAAATGCAATTGGTATTACTTCCATTTTGAATTTCAAAATAGGGCTATTTTTTCAATCCAAAACAGTCCGTGAGCAATTAATATTGTTGAAAGATTTTGTTGACCAACGATTCCAACTCCATTATTCGGATTAAAAGATTTTCTAATTCTAACATAGTGAAAGCATTCGATCTTATTATAATTTACGCTACTTTTAAAGGGCCAATTTCTTTTTTCTTTAAATTGACTTTTTAAAGATGACTTACAAGTAGTAAAATAAGAAGTATTGTTAGATTAGAATAAACGAAGCATGAAAGCCTCCAGAAAATGTTTAATGAGTGTTACGCAGAGAATTACCGTAAACTCAACTTTTATTTAAGGTTGTTTATATTTGAATGGTACAGGAAATAGTATTTTAAAAGCATCCAAAGTTAGGGCATCACTCAAGTTAAACTGCCCAATTTTAGTTCTTACAAGATTTGAGAGGTATGCTATATTATTAAGTTTCAGGCCAAAATCTCGTGCAATAGCTCTTATGTACGTGCCTTTGGAACATACAATTCTAAAATTTACATTAATAAGATCACTGTTTCTTGTGATTTCAATAATATCGAATTCTTTGATTTCAATTTCTCTTGCTTTTAGTTCCACATCCTCGCCCCTCCTTGCTTTATGATATGCACGTTCTCCATCAATTTTTTTTGCCGAATATGAAGGAGCAATTTGGTTTTGTGCACCAATCATTTGATTCGCCAAATCGTATATTTCTTTGTCACTGATTGATGAACAATCCTTTGTATCTGATATTTCTGTTTCCAAATCAAAAGAAGGTGTTGTTTGGCCAAGAATAATAGTTCCCGTATACTCTTTGTCCATTCCTTGATAGTTGTCAATTTGTTTGGTCATTTTGCCTGTACAAAGTATCAACAGACCACTAGCAAGAGGATCAAGGGTTCCTGCATGACCAATTTTAACATTAATAGACTTTCTTATGTAGTTTACCACATCAAAGGAGGTCCATTTAATGGGTTTGTCAATTAATAAAACTGAACCTGTTTTTAATGATTCAAGTGTGATTTCTGGTATATTCAAAAGATTACAGCATTCCTAGTTTAATACCCATAAAGTGGAGCACTAGTATAGTTAAACCGATAGCAATTCTGTAGTAACCAAACAATTTGAATCCATATTTTGTGAGATAGCCTATAAAGTATTTAATAGCAAGCACACCAACCAGAAATGCTACTACATTGCCAAGCACAAGCAAATGAACTTGGTTAGCTTCGAAACTAGCACCATCCTTTACGTATGAAAATAATTTGTAAACAGATGCGCTAAATATAGTTGGAACAGCTAAGACGAATGAAAATTCTGCTGCTTTTTTTCTTGTCAATTTTTGTGATAAGCCACCAATAATTGTTGCTGCAGATCTAGAAACCCCTGGAATCATTGAAATTGTTTGAAAAAGTCCGATTTTTAGTGCCTTTTTATTATCTAAAGGCTCTTCTTCATCTTCTTTAACTTCGAACCATTTATCAACGAATAATAGAATTAAACCACCAATAACTAATGAAACGGCTACTGTAATTACATTTTCAAGAAACCCATCAATAGTTTTTTTAAAAATAAAATAAAAAACTGGGGCTGGAATAAAAGCGATAAAAAGTTTAAAGTAAAAATCAATACTTTGGAAGAAGTCTTTCCAATAAAGCACCATTACAGAAAGGATACATCCAAATTGTATAGAAACTAGGAAAAATTTAGTAAATTCTTTGGTTGTTTCATCTTGCAAAAGACCCATAATTGATGATCCAATGATAAGATGACCAGTTGATGAAACCGGGAGAAATTCTGTAAGCCCTTCAATAATCGCTAAAATTAGCGCGTGGATAATTGTCATTACGGTGTGTCTATTTCTATTTAATTAATCTTTAGGCTTACGCATTATTGCGAAGATTTCAATAATAAATCCAACCAAAATAACGACAGGAGCAAGCGTTAGTCTTCGAAAGTTAAAAATTTCAGGATCGAACACTTTTTCGTCTACAGAACCTCCACCAATCATTAATAAGTTTCCAATTATGATTACAATAACTCCTATAATCATGAACAAATAGTTTTCTTTACCAAAGGCAAACCCTTCTTTTTTAATGGATGTTTCAGTTGTTTTGTTAGACATTTTTATTTTTTTAAAGTTGATATAATTCGTCTGTTTGAATTTTCAAGAATCTTTTAACTGCAAAGTAAGTACTTATAAATGTAATTCCTACACCTGCTATCATTACCATTAAAAACAATTCAATGAACAGGTTGATATCCTGCAGTTCAATTAACTCGGGGAAATTATTTTGAGCTGTGTAAATAAGCCCCATTAATAATGCGATTGTTATAAGTGCACTATAAAAACCATTCCAAACGCTTCTAACGATGAAAGGTTTGCTTATGAATGATTGCGTAGCACCAACTAACTGCATTGTTTTAATAATAAATCGCTTTGAATAAATATATAATCTTATGGTGTTATTGATTAGGGCAATTGAAATTACGCTTAAAAGAATGCAAAAAGCAAGCAAAATAATTCCAATTTTCTTTACGTTTTCGTTTATTACGTTTACCAATGATTTTTGATAATAAACTTCTTTGATGTTGTTGTTAAGGATTAATCTTTTCTCAATTGCTTCAAGACTATCGTTGTTGGCATATTGAGCTTTTAATTTAATATCAAAAGATGATAGCAAGGGATTGTAGCCTAAAAACTTTACAAAATCTTCTCCTAAATCTTTTTGCAAACTTTCCGCTGCATGATTTTTTGTAACGAAGGTTGATTTTTTTACAAAAGGAGCAATATCCAATTGTTTTTTGAGCATCATCAAATCTGCTTCTTTAATTCCATCGTTAATTATAATGCTTAACCCTATATTTTCTTTAACATGGTCAGACAATTTTTTTGCGTTAAGGACAACTAATCCTAACAACCCGAGCACAAATAGCACAAGAGATAGGCTTACGATGATTGAAAAAAAGGAAGACCTAATTTTTCTATGAGAATATTTTTCGTTAGTGTTTGCCATTTTGCAGATGTGCAAAAGTATATTTTTTTTTCAAAAAACAAGTATTGAAAGGCCCATTTTAAGGCGCTTTAACTATTAGTAACAAATTGAAATAATGAAATTAATATAAAAAATGAATTGAATTAAAAGTTTAATTTTGCAACCTTTCATAAAAAACAAGTATTGAATCATGGAGTACAATTTTAAAGAAATAGAGCAAAAGTGGCAGTCATATTGGGCAAGTCGCAAAACATTTAAAACTGAACTTAAATCAGATAAGCCAAAGTATTATGTACTTGATATGTTTCCATATCCTAGTGGAGCAGGTTTGCATGTTGGGCACCCGTTGGGTTATATAGCCTCAGATATTTTTGCAAGATATAAGCGATTGAAAGGTTTCAATGTTTTACACCCAATGGGATACGATTCATTTGGATTGCCAGCAGAACAATATGCTATACAAACGGGTCAGCATCCTGAAATAACTACAAAAACCAATATTGCGCGCTATCGTGAGCAGTTAGATAAAATTGGTTTTTCATTTGATTGGGATCGAGAAGTTCGCACCTCTGATCCTAAATATTATAAATGGACACAATGGATTTTTATTCAATTATTTAACAGTTGGTACAATCCAGAAACATCAAAAGCTGAGCCTATAGCCACTCTAATACCTCAACTTGAGAATTTTGAAACCCTTTCAGAAAAAGAACAATCAGATTTATTACTCCAATATAGATTGGCTTTTTTAAGTGATACTATGGTTAATTGGTGCCCAGCGTTGGGCACTGTATTGGCCAATGAAGAAGTTAAAGATGGAGTTAGCGAGCGCGGAGGATATCCTGTTGAACGAAAGTTAATGAAGCAATGGAGTTTGAGAATAACTGCATATGCAGAAAGACTGTTAAACGATTTAGAATACATTGATTGGACAGATAGCATTAAGGAGGCACAACGAAACTGGATTGGAAAATCGGAAGGTACTTCTCTCCTATTCGAAATTGAAAACAGCCAAGAGCAAATAGAAGTGTTTACAACAAGACCAGATACGATATTTGGTGTTTCCTTTTTGACTTTGGCACCAGAACATGAATTGGTAAATATGATTACCACATCGGAACAAAAAATATATGTTGATGAATACGTTACTGTTTCAAAAAAACGGAGTGATCGTGAGCGCATGGCTGATGTAAAAAAGATTAGTGGTGTATTTACTGGTGCATTTGCTTTGCATCCTTTTAATGGTAAAAAAATACCCGTTTGGGTAGGAGATTACGTATTGGCAGGATATGGCACTGGCGCAGTGATGGCTGTACCAGGTCACGATTCGAGAGATTTTGCTTTTGCCAAACAATTTGAATTGCCAATTATTGAAGTAGTAAGAGGAGGCGATTTAAGTATATCATCATATGATGCTAAAGAAGGGACATTAATTAATTCTGATTTTTTAGATGGTCTTGAAGTTAGTGTTGCAACAAAGAAAGCCATCTCAGTTATTGAAGATAAAGGGCTTGGAAAAGGAAAAACAAACTATCGATTGCGTGATGCTATTTTTGGGCGTCAAAGGTACTGGGGGGAGCCCATACCAGTTTATTATAAAGATGGTTTGCCTAAAGTTTTAGACGAAAGTGAATTACCGTTGATCTTACCAGAAGTGGATAAGTATTTACCTACAGAAACAGGTGAGCCACCATTGGCAAGAGCCTCTAATTCATGGAAAAAAAATGGCAATTTTGATTATGAATACAGCACTATGCCAGGATGGGCGGGCTCATCATGGTATTTTTTACGTTACATGGATGCAAATAACGACAAAGAGTTTATAAGTAAACAAGCTGCCGAGTATTGGCAAAATGTTGATTTGTACATTGGAGGTGCAGAACATGCTACGGGGCATTTATTGTATGTGCGTTTTTGGACTAAATTTCTATACGATTTAGGTTTGATTCCAGTAATTGAACCCGCTAAGAAATTGATAAATCAAGGGATGATACAGGGGGTAAGTTCTTTTGTTTACCGATCCAATGCAAAAAATTCATTTGTGTCTTACCATCTTATAAAAGATCAATTTGATAAAACTTCTATTGAAGAATTGGAAAAGCTAGCCTCTTTAACCAACGCAAAAGACGAAAATATAAGCGCTTGGCAAAACTCAAGTTATCACAAGTATGGCAAGGTAACCCCTCTTCACGTAGATGTAAATTTAGTAGATAATAACATTTTAGATATTGAAGCATTTAGAAACTGGAGAGAAGAATATAAACAAGCCGAATTCATTTTGGAAGATGGAAAATATATCTGCGGAAGCGAAGTTGAAAAAATGTCGAAATCGAAGTGGAATGTTGTATCGCCTGATGATATGGTAGCCCAATATGGCGCTGACTGTTTGCGTTTGTATGAGATGTTTTTAGGTCCATTGGAATTAAGTAAACCATGGAATACAAATGGCATTACGGGTGTTTCTAATTTTATGCGCAAATTGTGGCGATTGTATCACGATGGAGATATTTACAATGTAAGTGATGAGGAGGCTAACAAGGCCGAATTGAAAACTTTACATAAAACTATCAAAAAAATAAATTATGACATTGAAAATTTTTCATTTAACACTTCAGTGAGCAATTTTATGATTTGTGTAAATGAGCTAACGGAATTAAAGTGCAACAAAAGATCTATTTTAGAACCATTAGCAATTCTTATTGCGCCATATGCACCGCATATTGCCGAAGAGTTATGGAATAAGTTAGGTCACAGCGAAACCATTACTTATGCTAATTTTCCTGAATGCAATGAGTCATACCTGGTAGAGACTTCATTTAGTTATCCCATTTCATTAAATGGTAAAACAAAATTTAATCATGAGTTTGATTTATCAATCACCAAAGAAGAATTAGAAAAAGCTGTGATGAGTTTAGATCAAACAATAAAAATACTAGATGGTAAAGCACCCAAGAAGGTGATTGTGGTGCATCAGAAAATTGTGAATATTGTTGTATAACACATTATATAATGAATTGCGCAAACAATACTTTGTAGATTTTAATTTTGTTGGCGATTGAGATTGTGGATATTGCAATAATTTTTTTGGCTGCTCTTAAGTTGGGAGAATCTACAAACTTACTTTTCGAAAAGGTACTCAAATATTGCTCTGTCTCCTTCGTTAAAATGTAATCCTCTTCTTTCAAAAACCCTGGTGGCAACCTCCATTGCTTTTGCTAATTCAAATTTAGGTGCGTTTTTATGCCCTCCCCAACTGTATGATGGAATGTATTTAGGTGGAAAGCCTCCATCAAAAATATTTGCACAAAATCCAGTTACTGTGCCAGTGTTAAACATGGTATTTATACCTGCTTTGCTATGATCGCCCATGAGTAAACCACAAAATTGAAGTCCTGTGGCTTGCCAGTCATTTTTGGCGATGTCCCAAACTTTTACTTGACCGTAGTTATTTTTCAAATTTGAGTTATTAGTGTCGGCACCAAGGTTGCACCATTCACCAATAACACTATTCCCTAAAAAGCCATCATGAGCCTTGTTTGAATAGCCAAAAATAACTGAATTGTTAACCTCTCCACCAACTTTACATTCGGGGCCAATGGTGGTAGGCCCATATATTTTAGCTCCCATTTTTAAGGCCGAATGTTCGCCTAAGGCAAAGGGTCCACGAATCATGCTTCCTTCCATTACTTCGGCATCTTTGGCAATATAGATAGGGCCTGCTGCTGCATTTAAAATACTACAATGCACGCTTGCTCCTTCTTCAATAAAAATATTTCCTGGGTTAATAACTTGATTACTGTTATCAATAATGGCACTAGTGCGATTTTTGGTAAGCAATACAAAGTCGTCTTGAATATTTTTGGCATTTTGAGCAAATATTTCCCATGGTTTTTGGAGGGTTTGAATAGTTGAAGATGACTCGACAATAGCAAAGCCATGGTTGTTGGGGTCATAGCTTTGATGATAAGCTTCACAGGCTACTGCAACAATTTTATTTTCTTTAACAAGGGCTGTATTGGGTAACAAATTTATTATTTCATTTATAAGCTCAGGGCAAGGAAAAACAGCTCCATTTATATACAAACAGCTCTTTTCGCTTTGCTCAATGCTTAATGGTGGGAATTTACCTTCTAAGTATTTTGCTGTATGGTAGGCACAATTTTCACCTAAGTGTTTTTCCCACTTTTGTTTGATGGTTAAAATACCTGCTCTTATTTCGCAAACAGGTCGACTCAGCGTAAATGGGAAGAGTTGTTGGCGATTGGTTTCATCAAATAAAATATAATTCATTGTAATTTATTTTGAGTGGTAAACTTAGTGCTTTTTTGAAATAAGGAATTTATAAAACACAAAAAACCCTCCGATGCCGAAGGGTTTCTGTTCATTATAATTAATGGATTAATTAAAAAATAATGATTATCCTTTAACTTCCTCTGTTTTTTTACCATAACGACTACGGAATCTGTCAACACGACCTGCAGTATCAACCAGTTTAACTTTTCCTGTGTAAAATGGATGTGATGTATGGGAAATCTCTAATTTTACTAGAGGGTATTCATTTCCATCTTCCCAAACTATTGTATCTTTTGTATCGGCCGCAGAACGCGTTAAAAATGCATATTCATTTGATAAATCTTTAAAAACCACAAATCTGTAATTTTCTGGATGTGTATTCTTTTTCATATTTTATATTTTTTCGGGAGGGCAAAAGTACAAATTGTTACTAAAAGCACAAAATGATTTTTACAATTATATTTCAAGTGCTTGAAATATAAAGACATAGGATTACTTTTTAACAAATCAAAGTCTGTTTTTTTGAAGTATTCACAACAAAATAACCTAAATAATAAACCAATACCTAATATACAAAATAAACAGGCCACTATTATTTTACAATATTTCGTTCCATCGGCATTAACCATAGTAAATTTATTAAACTGCTTTGGGCAATTTATAAGAACAAATGTTATAACATGAAGCAACGGTCAGGATACTTTGAAAGCCTCGTATTAAAGGTTTCTCAACATAACCAATATAATATGGTAGTTTATTTTATTAAAAATTGTACGTAAGCTAGTTGATGGCTTTAAACAATAAACTTTTATGGTGTAATAGTTTTCAATTTTTAATATTCAGATGCCACAAAAAGTAATTAATTTGGAAATTAAAATTCAACTGCAAGTTTTGCACTAGGTTGGCACAAAACCAATTAATTTAACAAAATGAATTCATAAACTTAAAAAATATATTTGTGGACTGCTCTGTCATTTGCAGGGCAATTTGAAAGTAAATTAGCAAGATTTAATCAGTATAGAGAATACTAAATTTAAATAGACATTAAATTATTTCTAGGGTTTGAAAGCAAAACAACAAATTAATAAAAGTTGAGCCTTAACTCTGCAACTCGGGTTGTTTAGCCATGTAATCTTCAGCTTTTTCGACCATTTCGGTAGATCCAATAAACAATGGAACACGTTGATGAATATCTGTTGGTTCTATTTCTAAAATTCTTCTAAAACCATCGGTAGCCTTTGAACCAGCTTGTTCTGCAATAAATGCCAATGGATTGCATTCGTATAACAATCTTAATTTACCATTAGGTGATTTGTAGGTTGGCGGATAAATATAAATTCCTCCTTTAATTAAGTTTCTATGAAAATCGGCAACTAAAGAACCTATATATCTCAATGTGTAGGGACGGTTGGTGTCTTTGTCTAAATCTTGACAATATTTTATATATTCTTTAACCCCTGGCGGAAAATGTACAAAATTACCTTGGTTGATGGAATAAATTTCACCCATATTTGGCGCTTTCATGTCGGGATGTGATAAACAAAATTCTCCAATACTAGGATCTAATGTAAAACCGTTTACTCCTTTACCTGTGGTATAAACCAACATGGTTGATGAACCATATATAATATATCCTGCAGCCACTTGCTCTGTACCTTTTTGCAAGAAATCTTCAATAGTACCGGGTCCAACAGCTTTTGATTTTCTGCGGTAAATAGAAAAGATTGTTCCGATGGAAACATTTACATCAATATTTGATGAACCATCTAAAGGGTCCATGCAAACTACATACTTTGCGTTTTGCGAAACTAAATTATCAATTGGGATAAATTCTTCATTTTCTTCAGATGCAATAGCACAGCATTCGCCACCAGTGCTAAGCGCACTTATAAATTGATCATTTGCAAATGTGTCTAATTTTTTAACACTTTCGCCTTGTATATTGGTTTCGCCTGCTTCACCTAAAATATCAGCTAATCCAGCTTTATTTACTTCACGATTTACAATTTTAGCTGCTATACCAATATCTCTTAGCAAGCGCGATAATTCACCTTTAGAGTAAGGATAATCTGCCTGACGCTCAATAATAAACTGACCAAGGGTAGTAACCATTTTTTTGAACTCCATATTTTATTTATAAGTTTTGCTGCGAATATCGTAAATTTAAGTATAGAAATAGATCTTTTTTAAGGTTTTTTCCATCAACTTAAAGCTCATAATTATTTTAATGAATATTACCCGAACTCAGAAAGCAAAAAAAATCTTATTTTAAGCAATTGCAGCCCATAGAAAAAACAACATCGGCATGGGGAAGCAGTATTTTTATGGCTGCCTTTTGTTCATCAGTTAACATAATACCTCTTAAGTCAACAAATTTAAGTTGTGTTAAATCTTTTATTTCATTTGGAAAAACTTCAATTTCATTGCTCCATAAATCCAAAAATTGAAGATTAATTAAATTACTAATAGTGTTAGGCAATAAAACTATATTGTTTTGACAAGCTATGATTTTTTTAAGTTTAACTAATTTACCAATTTGGATAGGAAATGTTGTTAGATTATTGTTTGAAACACTTAATTCACGGAGCTCAACGAGCTTTTCCAATTCTTCTGGAAGTTCATCCAGTTTGTTTTTGCTGACATCTAAAATTTCAAGATTTTTAAATAGGAAAACTTCTTTTGGTAACACCTTTAGTTTTTTATGCTTAAGACTTAAATACCTTACACTATCTGGATTTAATAGGGCATCCTCGATTGATGTGTACATTTTTAAATTCGTTTCAGAAAGACCTTTCTGAAAATTTTGGGCGCCTAAAAACAAAGAATTTATCAATATTAAAATCAAAGAGATGCATATGCTAATTTTGATGCAATTTTTCATTTATATGAGGTATTTAAGAGCATTTTCTTTGTCAATAGCTAGTTGTGATTTGAGTTGATTAATTGAATCATACTTTTCCTCATTACGCAATTTTTTATAAAAATAAACAGTAATTTGTTTATTATAAATTTCAAGATCAAAATCAAAAATATTGACCTCAATTGTTAGTGGCCCATTTTCGGTAACTGTTGGATTTTTACCTATGCTAAGCATACCATTATATATGTTTAAAGCGTATTTAATTTTTACGGCATAAACCCCAATTGCGGGAATTAATTTATAGTTGTCGTTAATTTCGATGTTTGCGGTTGGGTAACCGATTGTTCTGCCAAGCTGTTTACCTTTTATTACTTTTCCGGTGATACTGTATTCATAACCTAAATAACTATTTGCAGTATTTAAATCACCCGAAGCTAATGCTTGCCTTATTTTTGAGGAGCTTATTGCCACATGGTCAATATCTTGAGCAGGTATTTCTTCCACTTGAAAACCATACAAAGAGCCAAATTCAAGCAAATGAGCAAAACTTCCTTCGCGGTTTCTACCAAAATGATGATCGTAACCTATTACCAATTTTTTAGCTTTTAAGGTATTGGATAAAATATTTCGAACAAACTCTAATGAGGAAAGACGGGAAAACTCTTTTGTGAATGGAATTACAACGAGGTGGTCAATACCCGAAGCCTGCAACAAATTTTCTTTTTCTAGGGGTGTATTCAGCATTTTAATTTGATCATCATCTGGAAACAACACCATTCTAGGATGAGGATAAAAGGTAAGCAAAACCGACTCTCCTCCTATTGTTCTGGCAGCCGCAATTAGTCTTTCTATAATTATTTTATGTCCTAAGTGAACACCATCAAACGTACCAGTAGTAACGGCTGTAGTATTCAAAGCGGGAATTGATTCTATATCGTAATGTATTTTCACTTCTACTTTTTAATTTTACAAATTTAGTGTTTTGCACTTGTATTTGCACTCAATTTATTGCTATTTTGTTGTTTATTGAAATGCTTACTAACTCGTTTCAAGCGAAGTTTGAATTTAGTGAAGTCGCAAAGTAAAAATATACTTATAAGCAAAAACGGCAAGGCTGGTGCCTTATATCTTACCGCAGCGCCCAAAACAGGGGTTGTTAAGCCCACCAACGAGTAAAGAGTAAAAACAAAAAGTAAAGAAAAAATAATTATTTTTTGATTAGCATTGGAAGGTTTTTGATAAAAATAAATCATCATACAAAATAAGAAGATTAATACAATATTTTCGATACATGCAAAAAGAGATAACGCATTTTCAACATCCCAGATAAAAGGCCTAAAAAAAACATTGATAAAAGCCACAGGAAACAAACGAATTACGCTGCTATAGTTAGGCATTAATCTTTTAAGAGATATAGCACTTCCTGTAGAATCCAGCACCTTAATTACCTGATAAATATTTTGGTTATTGATGGCTAGCAGTGTATCGGCATAGCCCGGATTATCCCAATGATGATAAATAGTTCCAGTTTTTAATGTTGCTGTTTTTCTTTCAATTAAATTAGCAGTATAAGTTAACGAACGCTGGTGGAGTGTAAAAATAGTATCATTAGGATAGTTTGTGTTGACTAAATAAACACCCCCTATGGATAAATTGATAAAGTCGTTTTGCTTTTTGGATAATTTTTGAAGTGGCAAATTATTAAAAGCCGTGTTAAAACTAAATGTACTAATAATTACTATAATGCCGGTGGTAATGAGATGCCATAGTGGAGATTTTTTTTTATAAATTAATCCTATCAAAAGAAAAATGAGGGATGGAAAAAGTGCCAATGCCACATAAAATTTTGACAAAAACATCCCACCAATTGAAAGTAAAAAAAGCAGGACCGTTTTATATTTTTTTTCATTCCTCCCAAATAAACAATGAATCAATATCCCAAAGAAAAAAACGAGTAAACCTTCTTTCATAATACCTGACGACCAGAACATAACAGAAGGTATACCAAAACATGCAATCAAGAGCAAAATTTCTTTATCTTTAAATGATTTCTCGAAACTCAAATAAATAAAATAGAGTCCTATAAATGAAAGAAAAACCATCATTACTAAATGCAGATAAATATTGCCTCGGCTAAATGGGAGCATCATTAAATTAAAACGGATAATCATTCTAGAATCATTAATGACCGAGGCACTTTCTTCTTGATACCAAAAACTAAGTTGTTGGGTAATCATTTCATCATTACTATTCATTTGAACACCTGTTAAAATGCTAAAATAAGAGCGTGGTTTTTCCTTAGTAAGTTCAAATATCTTTACGGCATCATTATAATATTTGTGCATATCACTAGTTTGACTATCGCTATAGTAAACAGTATAAACCAAATAAAAACCTACACCAAAAAGCAGTTTCAATACAAAAATACCGCAAAAGGTACCTGAGCGATTTTCTTTGTTAATGATGAATTTCCAGCTAAACGTGAGCCAAGCTAGAGCAGTTGCAAAAAGAAGAGCAATAATTATTTGCATGTATTATTTTATGCAACAAATTAACAACAAAAGCACTATTTTTCAATGTTTTTGTAGGAGTAAAATAACAAATGATTTGTTTTTATCTTTAAAAGTTGTAGGTTTGTATGTAATTTTTTTGTAAATAAACTTTAAAATAATTCATTATGAAGTGGTTAAATGCTAAATTAAATTTTGTAATTGCTTTGGCAATTATCTCATCATTATTTGCTTGTAATAATGGCTCTAAGTCGGATACTGAAGATGTAGATTCAGCTGCTTTAGATAGTAAAAACAAAGTTTCAAAGGTGTTTTATGCCGTTCCTTCACCGAGTGAGCTATCGGCCATGATAAAAGCAACTGGTGCCAATTACAACAAAAACATGTTGAATCCGGCTACTAATGAAGCCAAGTATACTTCAATCATTCAAAAAGCAATGAACCTCGGCATTTATGGAGCAGATCTTAGTTATACCAGTACTTTTGATCAAACACAAGATGCAATGGTTTACATGGGTGTTTGTAAAAAACTAGCCGATGGATTAGGAATTACAGGAGCTATAAACGAAAGAACGGTTAAACGCATGGAGGAAAACTTAAACAATAAAGACTCATTGTTAAAAATTATTTCTGATACTTATCTAGAGACAGATATTTACCTTAAAAATAACGACCGTGCCGGTGTTTCTGCTCTAGTAGTTGCAGGTGGTTGGTTAGAAGGCTTGTATATTTCTGTCAATATCGCAGCTCAAAATGCTAACAATCAAATGATAGTAAAGAGAATTGCTGAACAAAAACTAGTTTTAGAAAATCTGATTGGCCTATTAGAAAGTAATGAGGCCAATGAAAATGCGCCTGAGATTATGGCTGAGATTAAATCATTGAAAACAATTTATGACAAAGTAACAATAACCGAAGTTCCTGCTTCGGAGGTCAAAACAGATAATGCTGCTCAAAAAACAGTAATTGGTTCAGGTGGTGAATTAACTTTAACTCCAGAGCAATTAGCAGAAATAACCAAAAAAATTACTGCCATTAGAACCATGATTGTTAGTTAGTAATTAATAAAAGAAAAGATATGAAAACAACCATAAAAATACTATTCTCCTTATTCCTAATTGCAGGAACTGCAGGAATTTCAAAAGCGCAATGCAATCAATTTGCAAAAAAAACATGTATGCCCGAATTGAATCCATTCACACACAATGGGCAATTGAACATACAACAGATGGCACCCGGAGAAGAAGCCGAATTAGATTTGACATTTTATTCAGGAATGAGCTATCGATTACTCATCTGTTGTCAGGATGCCATTGGGAAGGCTCAATTTCAAGTTTTTGACAATAAAAATAAATTAGTTTTTGACAATAAGGATCACAACTTTGCCAAGTTTTGGGAATTTGAAGTTGCAAGTACGCAACAAATGAAAGTAGTGGTAATTATTCCGCCTGCTCCTAAAACATCAAACGATTTAAGCAAAACAGGATGCGCTGCTGTATTAGTAGGATTTAAACAGTAACAAACAAGGTATTATCATAAAAAAGCTGTGTTGAAATTTCAACACAGCTTTTTTTGTTACTTAATTAAAGCTAAACCCTCCAAAGCTGAGGCATCGTTGGGACTCATCATCAATACTTTATTGAAAAGTATCTTTGCTTCATTATTTTTTCCAAGTCGCAAATAGCTCCACGCCAACATAATTGAATTTTGGTAATCAAATGGGTATAAATTAACCACCTTTTCAAAATGTTTAGAGGCTGCTTCATATTGTTTTCTGTTGTATAATGCGTAACCTAAATAATAATTTGCAGTAGTATTTTGAGGATCAATACTTAAAATAGATTCATACTGTTTTATTACTTTATCCCAACTTTCGAGCACTGCTTGTGGTTTTATAAGCCCAAATTTAGCTTCAATGGCATATGGCTTGAGCATGGTAGCTTTTTCATAAAACTTAACTGAATTTGTGTAGTTCTTTGCAAGATAGTTTAGCCATCCTAAACGTAAATTCATTTCATAATTTTGCTCTAGATATACGTTATTAATTTGGTTAATTGCCTCTGTATAATTATACTTTGATTCGGCTACATAACTTGCCGAGAAAGCTTTTTGCTGAGCAATTTCTGTTTGCGCATGAACATAATTTTGCACAGTTATAATGGCAATGGTAAAAATTATTTTTTTTAAAGTTTCCATGATATTCCTATTGTAAATGAATTTAAGTTGTATTTGGTGTTTTGTAAATATAATTGTTTTTGCTCGTAATAATAACTGGTTAGTAAAGTAAATTTTGAGTTGAAAGGAATAAGTAATGAGGCCCCTATTCTAAATTTTCCAACATCAAGTGCATCATAAATATAAAGCGCTTCGTTATCCATTAAGTTTTTAATTTGGCCCAATGTGGCATGTGTTTCTAGCCACACTTTACTGCTTAATTTAAATCCAAACATTTGAGCGTAATTTATTTGCGATATATTGGTTCCGGTTTGAAAGCTCAACCTACTGTTTCCATAAAAATTTAAATTTCCAAATGGATAATAGGTAGAGGAAACTGCTACTTGAGTTTCCAATGAGCCGAGTATTTGACCAACATTTAGCTCTAGTTTATAATCAAGATAAGGCTGCGTTAACTTAAGACCTATATTAACTATACATGTAGTATAAGTTGCATTATCAAAATAAGTAGAGGTATAATGAAAAGCATTGATTAATGATAACTTCGAATTTAAAAACACTTCAGATTTTAAATAATACTGATAATCATTTGCTAAATAACTTCTAAATGTTGTTGGCTTATTTCTATTAGGAGGGCCAGAATTTATATCATTATTTGGGGTCAATAAATGTTGACGATAGGATATTAAACTATGATAAAGTCTCCAACGATAATTAATTCTATTACCAATGCCAAACCTATAGTATTGGCCCACCTTGCGTGTTTCAGTATTAGTGGGTTTAAGGCTTGATTCCACATCAATTAATTCAACCCATTTTTTATATCCAACATTTAAAGGCTTTTTTCGATCATCATTTAAATTTAAAGAAATATAGGCAGCAGCGTCTCTTCTTGAAAGCAAGGTATTGTTTAGTACTGCATAATAAAGTGCATCCTGATTAAAACTATCAAACTCCAATGCATTTGTATAATGTTTTAGTGATAAACTATTATTACCTTTCATAAAGGCTGCATATCCAATTCTCATATTCAATAAAGGAAAAGTTATATCAGCCTTTTTAGCAACGTTTGCAGTTTGTATTAAGTTGTCCCAATCACCTGCTATATATTGCGCGTAGCTTAAGCTATCAATATAGCCATAAGTTATTTGCTGACCTTTTAAAAGGCCTACACTACAAAGCAATATTATTAATGCTAATCTATACATGTAAATACTCTTTCTTTTCCGGCTTCATTAATCACTAATTGATTTAATCTTCCATTACTTAAGGTAATCTGGCTTGTTCTATAAATACGTTTGTGCCTCATCACATCAATCTCTATCACCGATTCAAGTTTGATTTCAGAGGTAAAATACTCATCATCAATACTTGTGTAGTTTAACATATACTTTGGTTTTATTAGTTGTACAAAGGGAGCCACAAAATCTTGTATTATTTTGACAATAGGCGCTTTCACTATGCTTAAAGGCAGCACATCATCAATGGTAACTTGTGGCATATAACTAAATACAACTTTAAAAACAGACAAGTAGAACTGATAAAGCATGGAGTTTTTACTTCCATAAAAGTTTGTAAAATAAAATACCGTTTCGTTGTTTATAAAATACGCCACTGCATTGTTTTCTTTACAACTAATATAGGTTAGATTGTAGGCATCTGTATATACAGTCCAAGTTTCAATTATGTTTCCTTCTTTAAATTTAATGCTATATCCGGGTTGAAAAGCAAATGCTTGCTGTAACAATTTATTGATATTGATATTGGCAACAAAACTGCCTTCCTGCGGAGTAGAAAATGTTTTATATTTAATTTCTTTTCCATCACCTTGATAAAAATAACTAATTGGATAAGCTAATGTTTTACTACCAATGTAGGGTGTTGATTGAATTTGAAAATGCAAATGTGGCTCAGGTGACCTACCAGAGTTGCCACAATAAGCTAACACCTGTCCTTTTTTTACATATTCGCCTTGCTTTACAATAAAGGAGTTTTTCTTTAGGTGCGATAACTTAGAAAATAAACCTGTTGCATGAAATAATACAATTGAATTCCCCCAGTTTTGTTCTCGATTAATTTCTCCTATTGGATTGTCATCAATGTAGTCGACTATTTCCTGCACATAGCCATCACCTGGCGCTAATACAGGTTTATTATAACTATAAAAATTTTCAAGGGCGTTACCTTTGCCAGAGAATGATTTAAGTTGGTGATCTAAAATCATAAAATCCAACGCCTTACTCCAATCTTCTTTATGCGTAATTTTACCATCATAACCTTGGGTAACTAACCATTCGCCAATTATAGGTAAGTTAAATTTAAAATAATATTCATTTTTTAATCGTTCACTTCCATTTTTAAATTGATATAAATTAATTTCTGGAGAATAATGTTGAATTGGCGTTAAAACCAATTTTTGGGCAAAAACACGCAATTTTAAAAAGTATAAATAAAGCAAAATCATTATACAAAAAGGTAACGAGAAAATTGGCAAAAGAAATACTCCAAAAACTTTTGAAAGTGAAATCACCAAAATATTAGTAATTGGAACACTCAAAAATGCCCATAAATAACTGTAAACACTGGAAATTGTAAAGAAACCACCAATAGCCATTGCTATCATCATATAATTACTTCCTAAATGATAAGCGTTTATTCCTGCCTGGTTTGCACCGGTAAATTCGTTAAACAAATACGCTCCAAAAAAACCCACTAAACTCAAAGTAAAAGCAATTCTAGAATAAACTATTATGCCAATCGAAAGTAAAAAACCGCTTAATATATTGTCTTGAAAGAATATGGCGCTAAGTGCTTTAAAATAAACAGAAAGCCATTTTGGTAATGGAATATTTTCAATGGCGTTGAATAAATTTAAAAGTGGTTTGCCTCCCACGGCATACATTTCATTAATCCAATAGATATTTCTTTGAGTTAATCCCAAATTACTGAACTCTTTGGTTGACAGTAAAATTATCCAAAATGTAATAATAAATGGAATAGATAAAAATGGCAATCCATATTTACCTAAAACCCCACTAAGTGTTACGGATAGCACCAAGGTAAACAAAGCTGCTAGTATTAATAGGAAGAAAAACACTGCTGAGCTTTCAAAAAAAGAACCAAAACCAATACCTGTAAGCAAAGCATTAAAACTATAAAAACCCGACCTAGTAGCAACCGCATTAAAGCCCATTGTGGTGGCTGTAAAAACAGCTGTTAAAACAGCAATCAAACCAGCCATTCCGGCAGCGGGGTTAAAAAAGCTTACAGCAATTAACAAATAAGAAAACACCTTGTGGTTAGAAAAAAACAAGACAGCGTAACTGTTGATTACACCTTCAAAAATAAATCTCGCTTTTTTTTCTATCATTTTCTGGTAGTTACAGTTTAAATTCTTTCAAATGTAAAGGCATTTCTTCGGGCATTTCTAAATATTGCAATGTTTCCTTTTGTCTAATTAAATGAGTTTCTCCTTTCATATCAATCATAATCACATTTGGCCGCATGGCAATAAACTGCATCCACTGTGTCATATTATATGCCCCAACTTTATGAACTACCACTTGATCTCCTTTATTTAAAAGTGGCAAATTTACGCTTTCTCTGATAACATCAATGTTCATACAGAGTGGCCCGTATAAAACTTGATCTTCGGAATGATGCGTAAAATCTTGGGCTGGACTTATTTTATGGTCATACCAAAATGAGGTAAAGAGCATATTTACCCCAAAATCCAAGATTGTTGCTCTTCGCCCATCACTTAATCTTTTATTGGCTAAAATAGTTCCTAATAAATATCCTGCATCATCAATTAATGCTCTACCACTTTCTAAAATAAGCAAAGGCAATTCGTCTGGTTTAAAGCCATAAGCAATAATTGTGCTTGCAATAGCCTCGGCAAATTCTTCAATATGAGGCACCGTATCTGAGCCAGGTAAATATGCGCCCTTAAGCGTATTAGCACTTGGAAAACCACCTCCAAGATCAATGTATTGAACCGGATTGTTTAATTGATTTTTTGCATGCCACGCAAGGTCACACAACTTTGATGCTGCCGTTGCATAGGCCCATGGTGCAAGCATGTAAGTGCCAATGTGACAATGCAAGCCAACTAAATTTAACTTACCCGATGCCACAATTTTTGTGATAGCATTCCATGCTGTGCCATTTTCATAATTAAACCCAAAGCGATCCCACAAAGGATAAATACCTGTGTCCATATTAACTCTGATGGCCACTCTTGGCTTTTTTACTGCCTTTTCGGAAAGCTCAATCAAGGTGTATAACTCATCGAAGTGATCAATATGTATTAAACTGTCATTTTTTATGGCTTCGTTTAACTCATCAATACTTTTATCAGGTCCATTAAAAATAATTTTATTGCCGGGCACGCCATTTTTCAATGCTTTTTGATACTCAAATCCTGAAACAACCTCAGCCCACGAGCCTTCTTGATGATAAACATTGCATACTGCATTATTGTAGTGTGTTTTATAACTCCAAGCAAATTGCACCTTTGGATACCTCGTTTTAAATGCACGCAGAGCGGCTTGATAATTATTTCGCATTTTGCGCTCCGACAACACAAAAAGCGGTGAACCATATTTTGCTATCATATCTTTTACAGCTACACCATCAATATGCTTTAAAGGTTGATATTCTGTGCGTGTACCAAATTTGTTCATTAATCCTGCATTCATCTTTTTGATGACAGGACTTTCGTATTTTAATTTTGACATAACTTTTAGTTTTTAGTTATATGAATATGATTTGCTTAAGCTACAATTCGCCAAAAGCAGAAATTTTTTGAAATTCTTCAATATTGGTAATCAAATCCCAACTGTATCTGATAAATATTTTACCAACTTCGTAATCTGTATAGGGTTTAACTTCTTCACCTAAGGCCATTTTAACCAAAGCTTCTGGTTGATTTTGACCAGCGCCTGTGGTTAAGTATATCCATGCCGGAAATCTTGGGTTAATTTCCATGATATAAGGTTTATTATCTGCTGTTCTCATTATTTCCAATTCAAATCCCCCACTCCATTTTGTGACTGAAATAAAATGTTTAGCCAAATCAATGAGTGATTTATCTTCTAATGTAATTCCTGCCCAAGCTTTGCCCTTATCTGTAATATATAGTTTGCGCATTGGAATGGCGCTTATTGTATTTCCTTTGCCATCGCCCAATGCGGCAATATTTATTTCTGTGCCATTAATAAATTGTTGAACAATAATTGGCAAGCCCCATTTTGCTTGTAATTTATGAAATGCTTTTTGCGCTTGCTCTAATGTGTATGTAACTACTGCCTCGTAGTATTTTCCTTTAACCACAATGGGAGAACCAAATTGATCAATTACACTTTTTAAATCGTCAACTTTATAAATAATTCTGTCGGCTGGTACAAGCAGGTTATGTTGAGTCCCAAAATGATAAAGATTAACTTTATCTCTGGCCTCCAGCTGCGCTAAGGATGGCAAGAATGTTCCAATTCCTATTTTTTTGAGATCATTGCTTATTTTAATGAAGTTTTGTAGCTCTGCATCAAAATTAGGAATAATAACATCAATTTTTTCTGATTCATGTATATGTATCAAACGATTTAAAAGCGCTTCGCTTCCTGCAGATGGATATGGAATTTGGTAAGTTTTATCTACCACATCGTGCATATAAATTCCAGGCTCTAAACTCTCGTATGATAAACCAATAATGCGCACATCCCAATCCTTACAATCACGAATACCTCTAATAACAGCAATGCCTGGGCCAGGACTGTCAATGGCATTCAGGCCTGTTACGGCGATAACTAATTTTTTTATTGATGTATCTTTCATTTTTATCAAAAAAAGCTAAAACTCTAATAAGTTATTGTCTTTTAATTGTGCCATAAAATCATCCCAATCTTTTTCAAGAAGGCTTTTATCTACTTCATATCTATTAAGAATATCTTTTTTAATTTCGTCAGAAGATTTACTTTCTTTCATTTGTAGTAATATCTCAGCTCCAATAATGTTCAACGAAAAACTATCGCCCGAACTAGGATTAAATACGAAACCACTTTCACTTGTGGCTATGTTTTTTTTTAGTTTCATGTTTACAATATTTATGTTTTATAGACTTAATTCACCTAACTTGAATTAACAACAAATTATTAACTGAACGATTAATATACTGCAATATTAATCAAAGCACACAATGATGAATGGTAATTGAGGCCAATGAATTCATATGTGAGGTAAATCAAAAAACAATTATTGCGCACTTATATTAAACTCAGCTGGCGTTAATAGGTAAAAATTTAGCCCTTAAATTCCTTATATTTTTTTAAAGGCGCCTCAATAATTTTTTTTACTTGTAATTTTAGGGTTTCTACATCATTTTCAGTTAAACCCTTTGTTGATATTGGCTCATGCACAACAATTCGTGCTAATCCTGGTCGCATGTTTCCTTGTAAAAAAGCCCTGTCTTGTAGTAATTTCCAGTTGTTTTCAAAGGTAATTGGAACAATTTCTATTTGTTCATCAATAGCTAGTCTAAAAGCGCCACTTTTAAAATCTTTTAATATTGGCGCTCTGCGCGATATGGTGCCTTCTGGGAATAAAATTACACTATGTCCATTTCTTAATTCATTTGCTGCACTTTTAAATGCTTGGTAAGAAGCAGTCATACTTTTACGATTGACTAATATATTCATATCCTTGAAAAATATTTTAAACAAGGGTACCTTTTTTAATTCTTCTTTTCCCATAAATATAAAGTAATGCTCAAGAACGCAATAGCTTAATATAATATCAATGTAAGAAGTATGATTAGCACAAAACACATAAGTTTTACCTGGCTTTGGTTTAAATTTGTAATCAACGGTAAAAAATATTCCAACAGGAAAAACGAGAATATGTGCCCACAGTCTTTTTAATTTAAACGCCAACCAATACCACTCTTTACGCATCAAAAAGAGATAAAATAATGGGTATAAAAGTATAAGAGTTACGGCAAAATGCAGCAAAAACAGCATTTTCCAGATCACTCCTATTACTTTAAATACTGCTTGCATGTTTTAAATTAAAGTTTTTTTGCTCTGCGAAAGTAGTTAATTCAAAACGTATGTTCAAACTTAATAAAAAACAAAACTGCCACAAAAGCAGTATTTGTGGCAGTTCAGAAAAGAAGATAATATATTATTTATACAAAACCTGCTTTACTGCTTTAATAATTCTTGTTGGATTTGGCAATGATGCTTCAATTAATGTGGGTGCATATGGTAGTGGCACATCAGCTGCTGTTACCCTTAAAATTGGTGAATCTAGGTAATCAAATGCTTCTTTTTGCACCTTAAAAGTTATTTCCGATGAGATGGAAGCTAGAGGCCATGCCTCTTCAACAATTACTAGTCTATTTGTTTTCTTTACAGAATTAATAATGCAATCGTAGTCTATTGGTCTTACTGTTCTTAAGTCGATTATTTCGGCACTTATTCCTTCTTTTTCTAACTCTTCAGCAGCAGCATAGCATGTTTTAATAATTTTTCCAAACGAAACTAGTGTTACATCAGTTCCAGCTCTTTTAATATCGGCAACACCAATAGGAATCAAATATTCTTCTTCTGGCACTTCAGCTTTATCGCCATACATTTGTTCGCTTTCCATAAAAATTACAGGGTCGTTATCGCGTATAGCCGATTTTAATAAACCTTTTGCATCGTATGGATTAGAAGGCACAACAACCTTTAATCCTGGGCAGTTAGCATACCAGTTTTCAAATGCTTGAGAATGTTGTGAACTTAGCATTCCAGCAGAAGCTGTTGGGCCTCTGAAAACTATAGGAACGGTGAACTGTCCACCGCTCATACTCATCATTTTTGCAGCCGAATTAATAACCTGATCAATTGCTACTAATGAAAAATTAAATGTCATAAATTCGACTACTGGTCTCAAACCATTCATCGCTGCCCCAACTGCAATTCCTGCAAATCCCAATTCTGCAATAGGTGTATCAATTACTCTTTTATCGCCAAACTCATCAAGCATACCCTGACTAACTTTGTATGCGCCATTATACTCGGCCACTTCCTCACCCATTAAAAAAACAGATTCATCTTTTCTCATTTCCTCGGTTAAAGCTTCTCTTAATGCTTCGCGAAATTGTATGATTCTCATATCGTTTAGTTTTGTATTTTAAATAGGATGCAATTATAAGTAAAATTAAGGTTTGTTAACCCTAAAAAATGATTTTCAATGCAAACAGCCATATTAATCAATTTGTTTAAACCTACATAATTTGCCAATCGATGGTTTTAAGGTTGCAACTTTGTAAATAAGCATTAGTTTTAGAAAAATGCTTGCATCCCATAAACCCCTGATAAGCTGAAAAAGGAGAAGGATGTGCCGCTTTTAAAATTAGATGTTTATTAGCATCAATAAGAAGTTCTTTTTCATGCGCAAATCTTCCCCACAGTATAAAAACTAAATTTTGGCGTTTTTTCGAAAGATGATAAATAACCGCATTGGTAAAATTCTCCCATCCTGCCGCTTTATGAGATGCCGGCTCACCAGCATTTACAGACAATACAGCATTTAGGAGCAAAACACCTTGTTGCGCCCAATTTGATAAATTGCCGTGATTGGGAATTGGGAAACCTAAATCTTGTTCAATTTCTTTATAAATATTTTGTAACGAAGGAGGTGTTTTTACACCTAAGGGCACTGAAAAACTTAAACCATGCGCCTGTCCCATTCCATGATAGGGATCTTGTCCAATTATAACCACTTTTACTTGTTCAAATGGCGTTAAATTAAATGCATTAAACATCAATTTTCCGGGTGGATATACTTCCTTTCCTTTGGCTTTTTCATTGATTATAAACTGCTTAATATGTGCAAAATAATCCTGATTAAACTCATTCTTTAGCTGATCCTTCCAACTCGTTTCTATTTGTATGTTATCGCTCATTATTTTTATTTCTGATGATTTTTACAATAGTATATCAAATACTTAATAATTGTAGCTTTACTGTAAAATATTCTTTGCAACCCAAATTGCGCATTAGCAAACTACTCAACTTCATTTTCCCTCAATCTAAAGCAGTTACTCCCATTTTGAGTTTCAATACAGCCCGCTCTTTTCTATAAAACCAAAACAGAAAGTGAGCACTTGAAATCATTGTAAAATTATACTTACCAACGATTCCTAGCGCGAAATATGGCTAAAAATTTATTCTCAATTGAAACTCCAATGCAATAAATACAATGCATAAATGCCAAATCAAACATTTACTAATTTTATATTGTCAAAGTTTTAAATCATAAGAAATCACCAATAAAAAGTGGATAAACTTAAATTGCTTTTAATGTTCAACGATTGTTTATACTTATGTTTGTAGTCTATTAGCTACATTGAAAAAAACAATATCAATACAGTCAAAAAAGATTATTCTACTTATGCTGCTTGGCTGCCAGTGCTTATTTTGCAATGCGCAGTTGTTTGACTCTATAAAATCTGATCTCAAGAAAAAACCTGTTTTTCATTATAAATTTGATAGCAGAAGTGCATTTATAGATAATAGAAATGCCAATGTTTGGGGTATAAAATTTGGTATCGGATATAATCGAAGAATTAGATTTGGCGTTGGCTATAATTACCTTAAATCTAGACTTCCTGCAAAGGTAAATTTAATTTCAACTGTAACTGGCGAACCTATAAAAACCACATTACGCATGCGCTACGTGAGCTTTTATGTGGAATATGTTTATTATCGAAAAAACAAATGGGAACTTTCGGTTCCAGTGCAGCTTGGCGTTGGCTCTACAAAATATGTGGCTTTTTCCGACCTCGAAAATAATTATCAATCTCCAAGTTATTTGGTACTTTTATATGAACCATGTTTAAGTGTAAACTATCGAGTATTACCCTATATTGCAGTTGGCACCGAAATGGGATTGCGTTTAGCATTATATAAAAACAATCAATTTAAAGAACAACTCACTGCTCCTATTTATGTTTTTAAAGTGCTTTTTTATTGGTCAGATATGATTAATCACTTTTGGCCAAACAACAGCATTCCTAAACCAATAATGGATTTACTTTAGATTAGAGAATTTTACAATTTTAAGGAACCTACATAATATTATAAACCAATATTAATTTAGTATTAACTATAAAAATATTTTTTTCGATTAAAAAAAACAGCCGCACAACACAACGGCTTAGTTTGATTTAAATAATTACCAAGAAATATAAGTTTAAAGGGAAGATAATAGCTTTAGAGCTTTGATATGTTTTATCAGATGTGTATTAAGAAATAGTTAAATGAACTCTAATTTTCATGTCATTGACGCTTTAATGATATCTTTGCGCTGAATCAAAACCACCGCTCTTAGATTAAATTTCTAAAATATGAATAAAGAAGATATTAAAATTCTAATTGTTGATGATGAAAATGATATTTTAGAATTTTTAAGCTATAACCTAAAGCGAGAAGGCTATCAAGTTTTTGTTTGCGACAACGGTAAAGACGCTATCAACAAAGCAAAAGAAATTCTTCCACAGCTCATTTTACTTGATGTAATGATGCCAGAATTAGATGGTATAGAAACATGCCGTCAGATAAGAAACGAAAAATCACTTACCGACACCTTGGTTGCCTTTTTAACAGCGCGCAATGAAGATTATTCGCAAATTGCAGGATTTGATGCTGGTGCTGATGACTATATCAACAAACCAATCAAACCTAGAGTTTTATTGAGTAGAATTGCCGGCATTTTAAGACGCTTTCTTTCGAATGAAAAAGATATTGAAGCTGAGATTGGCGGATTAGTTTTAGACAGAGAAAAATTTATTGTGTTTAAAGACGGAACACCAGTAAGTTTACCAAAAAAGGAGTTCGAACTAATGGCCCTGTTGATGTCGAAGCCAGGGAAAGTATTTTTAAGAGAAGAAATTCTTGATAAAGTTTGGGGTGGCGATGTGGTTGTTGGCGACAGAACTATTGACGTTCACATCAGAAAATTAAGAGAAAAATTAGGAGATAATTATATAAAAACAATCAAAGGAGTGGGCTATAAATTTGATTTATAAACCAAAATCAATTTTCTCACTATTTTATTTTATTTTTGTTTGTTACATTAATAAAGATTAATTCCGCATCTTGAACAAATTCACTCCACGAAATATAGCTTTAGCTGTTTCTATCATTATCGCATTAATTGTGGTATTGCTCTCGATTATTACCAATCCAATTCCTTTTACCGAAAGCAATCATGTGCAATTACTTTTTGTTGGATTTGGCACTATGGCAGTTTCGTATTTATTACTATTTGCCTCTTTAAAAATTTTAATTTACGATAAAATTAAAAGCATCTACACTACCGTTCACGATTTAAAAGCATCCAAGGATTTTAGTATGGAAAACTTAGATCTTGGCGAGGATATTTTTAAAGAAATAAATACTGATGTGCAGCAGTGGGCCGTGAGCAATAAAAATGAAATTGAACAGTTAAAAAAACTTGAAGCTTATCGAAGAGAATTTGTAGGTAATGTTTCTCACGAACTTAAAACACCCATCTTTAATATTCAAGGGTATATTCTTACATTACTTGATGGTGGGCTAGAGGATGACAACATAAATGTTGATTATCTTACTAGAGCATCTAAAAGCGTTGAGCGCATGATTTCAATTGTAGAAGATTTAGATACTATTTCACAAATGGAATCGGGTGAGTTAAGTTTATACTTCGAGAAATTTGACATTGTGGCTTTGGTTAACGAATTATTTCTTGGCCTCGAAATGAAAGCATCAGGTAGAAATATTAAACTAAAATTTGCCGAAAATTACAACAGGCCTATTTATGTTTCTGCCGATAAACACCACATCAGACAAGTAGTAACCAACTTAATTGTAAATTCCATCAAATACGGCAAACAAGATGGAATATCTCAAGTGAGATTTACAGATTTATACCAACATGTAGTTATAGAAATAAGTGATAATGGAATGGGTATTGCAAAGCATCATTTACCTCGCATTTTTGAAAGATTTTATCGTGTCGATAAAGGACGCTCTAGAGATCATGGAGGAACAGGACTTGGCTTAGCTATTGTAAAGCACATTATTGAAGCTCATAATCAAACTATTGATGTTAAAAGTACAGAAGGTGAAGGAACAACCTTTATATTTACACTCAAAAAAGTGTAAATATTTTGTTACAGCTTCTCCTTCGGAAAATTACAACCCGTTTTTACAAACCTATACTTGCTTATTATCTCACAAAGCCTAGGTTTTTTTCTTATGTGCCTTTTCGTTTAATTATTTTACCTGGTGTTTTTCATCCTGCTTTTTTTTATAGCACCAAATTTTTATTGCAATATCTTCAACAAATTAACTTTAGTAACAAAAGTGTAATTGAAGTTGGAGCTGGAAATGGTTTAATTTCATTTTTATTGGCGCTTAAAGCCAAAAAAGTTGTAGCCCTTGAACTTAGTAAACAGGCAATAAATGGGTTGCAATTGAATGAACAAGCAAACAAAACATTGTTGCCAAAAGATACATTACAAATTATTGAAAGTAATTTATTCGATGCCATTGAGCCATTTATTTTTGATTTTATTTTGGTAAACCCTCCCTACTATCCTAACAAAATTAAAACTGAAGCTGAACTAGCCTGGAACTGTGGAGAGGAGTTCCAATATTTTCAAAAATTTTTCTCTCAAGCAGTTCATTTTATGAGCCCTAAAAGTAAAATAATAATGGTGCTTTCAAGTCAATGTAATTTAAGCGAAATCAATAAAATTGCCAAAAAAAACAACTTAATTATGGAGTTAAAAGCAACCAAAAAATTTCTTATTGAGGATAATTATATTTTCGAAATTTTTCTGCTAAACAATTGAATTTAACTTCGTAAAAAACAATAATTTTTTCTCGAATCTGTTTTGCAATTCCAAAATAAATAACAATCCTCTTTTTTTATTCTTTATTTTGTAACAAATATCATTTGATTGAAAGTTATAAAATATATACCGCACAAAGAAATTAATAAAGAAGCATGGAATCATTGTTTGGATAATGCCGCAAATCAGTTAGTTTATGCTTATTCGTGGTACCTTGATGCAGTTTCACCTAACTGGGATGCACTTGTATTGGGCAATTACGAGGCCATTATGCCACTTACACAGCGTAAAAGATTTACCTTAGCCTACTTAGCTCAGCCCGCATTTACCCAACAGCTTGGTGTTTTTTATTCCGATTTAGAGCACATGCATGCCACTAATGATTTTTTAACGGCAATTCCAAATAAGTTTAAGCTCATTGAATTAAACCTCAACTCCTTTAACATACAATCGAATAGTTCCTTCACATCAAAACAAAATATTACCTGCCACCTCGATCTTTCAAGTTCATATGAAGTAATAAAAGGCAATTACTCTCAGCAAATTATTAGAAACCTTAAAAAGGCAGAAGCAAGTAAGCTCAGCATTTGCCATGATATTAGTACACAAACTATTGCAGATTTATTTAAATCTAATAAAGGTAAAACTATTAAAAATTTAAAAAATAAAATATACAGTAAGTTAATAGATTTATGCAAAGTTTTGGCCAATAACAATGCTTTAATTTGCACAGGTGTAAAAAACAACACAAACCTATACATTGCCGGAGCCATTTTTATAAAATACAACGATCAGGCTATTTTTTTATTTTCGGGAGCAAATGATGAAGCTAAATCTTGCGGAGCAATGACTTTATTGATAGATAATTTTATTAAAAGTAATGCATCAACCAAATTACTTCTAGACTTTGAAGGATCAAACAACAAAAACTTAGCAAGATTTTATCTGGGATTTGGAGCCAAGTCAATCAACTATTGCTCAATTCGTAAAAATAATTTGCCTAAAATTATTAGATGGGTTAAAGGTTGATATTTAAACACTAACTTACATTGTTTATTAAAAAATCACACTAAATTTACACTTCAATATCTCTGAAAAATTGGCAATAATTAATTCTATAGCATCTTGGTTAATGAAAAAGCGCATGCATCAAATTGAGCTTTTTATGAAATACCCGCATGAAGTGCAGAGAGAAGGATTAAGCAAATTATTAAAATCTGCATCAGATACGCAGTGGGGCAGAATGTATAATTATAAAGAGATAGAAAACGCTAAACAATTTGCAGAAAGAGTGCCTTTGCAGGATTATGATAGCCTAAAACCTTACATTGATAGAATGAGAAAAGGTGAGCATCAGATCCTATGGAATACAGAAATTAAATGGTTTGCAAAATCTTCGGGTACCACAAATGATAAAAGTAAATTTATTCCAATAAGCACAGAATCTCTCGAAGAATGCCATTTTAAGGGAGGTAAAGACATGCTGAGTATTTTTTGCAGTAACTTTCCCGAAACCCAACTTTTTACAGGAAAGTCGTTAACACTTGCAGGAAGCTTAAGAACTGTGCAAGGGCTAGAGACCGCTTATGATGGTGACTTATCGGCAGTTATTGTTCAAAATTTACCTTTTTTAGCGGAGCTAGCTAGAACCCCAAATTCTGAAATTACTTTAATGGATAATTGGGAAGAAAAAATTGAAAAGCTTGCCGAAGCAACAATTATCGAAAATGTTACCAGCCTTGCTGGAGTTCCTTCTTGGATGTTAATATTACTGCGACACATTCTTGAAAAAACTGGCAAAAAGTACATTAATGAGGTTTGGCCTAACCTAGAGGTATATTTCCATGGAGGTATTAATTTTAATCCATATATAAATAGTTTTAAGAGTATTATCCACAAAGACATTTTCTATCTAGAAACCTACAATGCTTCTGAGGGATTTTTTGGCATTCAAGACCGGTTAAATTCTAAAGATTTTTTATTGATGTTGGATTATGGCATTTATTACGAATTCATACCCTTTTTACCCAATAATACTCTTGGAAATAAAACTATTTTATTACACGAAGTAAAGCTAAACGTAGATTATGCAATGGTAATTTCTACAAATGGTGGTCTTTGGCGTTATCAGATTGGTGATACTATTCAATTTACATGTTTAAATCCTTTTCGTTTTAAAATTGTTGGTAGAACAAAACACTATATAAATGCTTTTGGCGAAGAGTTGATGATTGACAATGCTGAACAAGCTCTTTTAGTAGCTTGTGAAAAAACCGAAGCCACAATTATTGAATATACTGCTGCACCTGTATATTTTGAAGATAAAGAAAGCGGCAGTCATCAGTGGTTAATAGAGTTTGATAAAAGACCAAATGATATAGAATTTTTTGCAGAATTACTCGATAATTCTTTAAAGAATCTTAATTCGGATTATGAAGCCAAGCGCTACAGCGATATGATTTTAAAACCACCTGTAATAGTTGAGGCAATTAATGGAACTTTTTTTAATTGGTTGAAAAGTAAAAACAAATTAGGCGGTCAGTTCAAAGTACCCCGCCTGTCAAATGAACGCATTATTATTGACGAAATTTTATTTCACATGAATCACAATGTATAATCTGCCATTAGTAGCAATTAATTGTTTAGTGTTTTGGTCTTTATCATTACAAGCCCAAACTCCCTTTGAGAATCTCAAATTAATAAAAACTATTGACTTAAAATCGCAAAACATTACTACCGACAAGTTAGGAAACTTATATGCGGTAGCTAATGAAGAAATTTTTAAATTTGACGCACAAGGAACTTTGTTGCAAAAAAACTCATTGAAAAGCTTTGGTAATTTATTCTCCATAGATGTTAGCAATCCTATGAAGATATTGGCTTTTTATAAAGATTATAATAAAATTCTATTTTTAGACAACATGCTTGCTCCTTCGGCCAGCAGCATCGATTTATCTGCTATAGGATTTGATCAGGTAACCTTAACATGCTCTTCGCATGACAATGGAATGTGGGTGTTTAATAGTCTTAATTTCGAGATCGTTAGAATGGAGCCTACCCTAAAAATTTCACATCAAAGCGGAAATATTGCGCAATTAACAGGCCATGCTATAAAACCCACTGCATTATTCGAAACAAATAACAAAGTATACTTATGCGATACTACTGCAGGAGTATTGATATTTGATGTATTTGGAACTTATATCAAAACAATTCCTCTAAAATCAATTATTGATTTACAGGTCGAAAACAACAGCTTATATTTTATCGATAATAAAGGATTTGGAAGTTTTAGTATGGATTTATTACAAGAAAATGAAATGCCTTTGCCCCAAAATGATATCAAACAAATTCGTCTCCAAAAAAACAGAGTTTTTATGAGATTACCAGATAAAATTGATATTTATGCCAATTAATAAAAACACAAAGTATTGATTTATATGCTTTTAACCTTTCATAATAAGCTAAAATGAATGAATTTTTAAATAATGTGTACATTTGCCATTAACTAATAATTCTATTAATTCTTAATCTTAAAATACTTTGGCCATGTTTAATAAAACCAAAACTTCTTTTATGACTAAAAATCATGATATCGATACAGGAAGCATTAACTTAATTGGTGTGGGCACGAGCATCAGTGGGGAGATAAAATCTAATGGTGATGTTAGAATTGATGGAACATTAGTAGGTTCGGTAAACACTAAGGGAAAAGTTGTGATTGGCAGCACTGGTAGCGTAGAAGGCGAAATCATTTGCCAAAATGCAGACATATCAGGTGCAATAAAAGGTAATATCACAGTAACCGAACTATTGGCATTAAAAGCTACAGCAAACCTTAAAGGAGAAATTGTAACCAACAAACTTTCAATTGAACCGGGTGCTAACTTTAGCGGTTCTTGCAGCATGGGTGGGGTAGTTAAAGACTTGAAACATGCAGAACAAGGAAGAGATAAAAAAATCGAAAAAACAGCCTAAAACCAATCAATCAAACAGCATACTCCGATATAGTGGTATGGGTTTGCAAATGGGTGCCATCATGCTTCTTGGAGCTTTTGGAGGTATTCAAATTGATAAATACTTTGGCATTAAAAACAATATATTTACTGCCACGCTAACTATACTTTCGGTAATTATTGCAGTTTATCTTACTATTAAAGACCTTATAAAAAATAAATAAGAAAGTGTATATGTTAAAGCGGTACCCTGTAATATTTGGGCTTTTTAATGTTGGTTTTTTAATACTAATAATATCACTAAGCAATACTATTGAGGCATTGCCGCTTAATAAATTAACATGGAGTATTTATGTACTCTTTGTCATCACCACCCTTTTGATGCATCTTTTTTTAACTACTGGCGCAAATGAAAAGGCCAACGCGTTTGTTCGAAAATTTATGCTGGCAACCACGCTTAAATTACTTTTATATTTGGCCATTATCGTTTTTTTCTTTCTATTCAATAAAATGATGGCAAAAACATTTATAATTTGGTTTTTGCTCCACTATACCTGTTTTACGGTATTTGAAACCTTAATGCTCTACAGTAGTACAAAAAAATAAATCTTATTGTTAATTTTGAAGACCTTTTAAAGAAATATCCGATGCAAAGTATAATCAGAAAAGATTTTTTCACCGAAGAAAATATCGCTCATCTTAGTAGCCAATTTAATAATGCACAACCATACAAGCATTTGGCTATCGACAACTTTTTAACGCCAGAGTTTGCCGACAAAATATACAATCATTTTCCGCCTTTGGAAGTATTAAATAAACATTATCATGGGCTCAACGAGAACAAGTCAGAAGGTAGTAATTTTGAGCAATTCAATCCTTGTTTCCAAGAATTAAAAGAGGCTGTTTCTTCTAAAGAAATGACAGACACGCTAGAAAAAATTACAGGTATTAAAGATTTGTTTACTACCAATGACAGTCTTGGCTCAGGGGTTCACCAAGGAAAAAATGGAAGCTATTTGGATGTACATATTGATTTTAATATTCATCATATTCAAAAAATTCACAGGCGCTTGAATCTTTTAATTTTCCTAAATAAAAACTGGAAGGAAGAGTATGGTGGGAAAGTAGAATTGTGGAATAAGGATGTTACAAAATTAGGTCAAGCTTATTTACCAAGTTTTAACCGTTGTGTAATTTTCGAAACCAGTGAAATAAGCTATCATGGTTATTCCACTATTACTGTTCCTGAAGGCGAAACACGTAAATCTTTTTATTCTTATTACTACACTCCTATTGGAGATTATAAAGGAAAATACCATGATACCGTATTTAAAGCAAGGCCCGAAGAAGGCGCGCTTAAAAAGATTAAAACAGATGTTAAGGAAACTTTAAAGAATAACATTAAAAGAACGATGCTCAAGTTGGGCATCAAGTTCTAATTTTTGTAGAAATAAAATTTTATGGCCGAATTTGATCAGTACACCGAATATGTAGACTTTCCTTGTCATTACGAAAGACTTGATTGGATATATAATACCATCAAAAATTCAAAAAAAACCCCTGTTAATATATTAGATGTGGGTTGTGGTACAGGAAATGTAACTTTACCACTTTGTCTTATTCCTAATGCGCAAGTCACGGGAATAGATGTGCACCAAGGTAACCTAGATATTACAGCAAGTAAAAATAAATTTAATAATTTAAAATTAGAGTTTTTATATTTCGAGAAAGGTGATATCAGTAAGTATGATTATATCATTTTAACCGAAGTGTTGGAACACATTCCAAACTATACTGAAATTTTGGCTTACGCAGCCAAAAATGGAAAAAAAGGTATGCAGTTATTAATAACTGTACCCAATGGCTTTGGTCCGTTTGAGATTGGAATGCAGCCACTTTACTTAATGCGAAAAATGGGTTTAAATGGGTTTATTTGGAAAGTAAAAAAACTCTTAGGAAAAAAAGAACCCTACTCTCAAAATTATGACACACCTCATGTAAATTTCTTTACTGTTCCCCGTCTTAAACGCGAATTAAAAGCAATGGGAATGAAGGTAATTGAAGTAAAGAATGCATATTTTCTTGCACCTATTTTTGAAACTTATTTGCCGTTTATACCGCTAAAGTCATTATCAAAATTCGATAATTGGTTAGCTCAAAAATTACCGCACTTCATGGCTTCTGGGCACTACTACAGAATTGTACACGAAGATGTGATTGTAAAATAGTTGTGTTAATTTAAAAAACTGCAAACGCCTCTATTCTTTGAATTTTAAAACAAAGAAATATGCTTTAGTTTAATTCATCAAATGATAAATTGTATTAAAAGTAAAAATAAAGCTGATTTTTAAAACTTATTTACCTTTATCATAATCCACCACAATCGTATCACTAAGGGCGTGCGATTGGCAGGTTAAAATAAACCCTTGTTTTACTTCGGCATCTAATAGGGCGTAGTTTACTTTCATTTCTACTTTACCTTCTACTAGTAAAGCTCTGCAAGTGCAGCATGAACCTCCTTGGCATGCATAAGGTGCATCTAAGTTGATTCTTAAAGCTGCTTCTAAAATGGTTTCATCGGGTAATAATTCTGTTACCACTTCATCGCCATCTAAAATAATGGTTAAACTGGCTTTTTTTGTGCCTGTAGGTTCTGCCATAGCAGCAGCATCAACAGGTGCTGTAAAATATTCTAAATGCACCTGAGCTTTTGGTACATTGAGGTTTTGCAAGGTTTGCTCCACATTCTGCATCATTGGCGTTGGGCCGCAGATAAAGATTTCAGAATTGCTATTTACTTTTACAAAACCATTCATCAAAGCTGCAACTTTATCCATGGTCATAATACCTTTATAAATGGCATTATGAGATGCATCTGCCTGATTTAGGATATGATGAACCTTTAACTTGCCTTGAGATTCTTGTTCTATGTTAGCAAGTTGTTGTTTAAAAATAATTGAAGCTTCATTTTCATTACCATAAAACAACTGAATAGTGCTTTGTGGCTCGGATTTTAAAACACTTTTAATGATACTTAGCATAGGTGTTATGCCACTTCCTCCTGCAAATAAAATATATTCTTTTTCATTTGAAGCATTAATCGGGGTATTAAAATTACCCATCGGTGTCATTACTTCTAACACATCCCCTGCCTTTACATGATCATTCAAAAAAGTTGATCCTTTACCTTCTTTTACTTTTTTAACTGCCACACGCAAATCTTCATCGGTTAAAGGACTGCTGCAAACCGAATAGGAGCGTCTTATTTCTTGACCAGCAATGTTTAATTTAAAAGTAATGTATTGACCATGCAAGTAGGTGAACTCGCTGCTTAAATGCGTAGGAATTTGAAAGGCAATAGAAACGCAATCTGCAGTTTCGCGTGTAACTTCCTTTACGGTAAGTGAATGAAATCTTGACATGTTTGTGCTTTTAAAAGAGGGTGAAACTATAAAAAAACCGCAAAGTTATTATGCTTTGCGGTTTTTAAAAATTGATAAATTATTAAGAAATAGAAGCTGAATAATACTCTCTATTCATACGAGCAATATTGGTTAGTGATATTCCTTTAGGGCATTCAGCTTCGCAAGCGCCAGTGTTAGTGCAACTGCCAAAGCCTTCATCATCCATTTGGTTAACCATAGCTAATACTCTCTCTTTGGCTTCAATTCTGCCTTGAGGCAAAAGTGCGTATTGCGAAATTTTAGCACTTACAAACAAACTTGCCGAAGCGTTTTTGCAAGCAGCCACGCAGGCTCCACAGCCTATACAAGAAGCAGCATCCATTGCTAAATCAGCATCCGCTTTATTCACCGGAATATTGTTTGCATCTTGCACTTGGCCTGTATTTACTGAAATAAATCCACCTACTTGCATGATACGATCAAAAGCACTACGATCGACCGCCAAATCACGAATTATAGGAAAGGCATCTGCTCTAAATGGTTCAATATAAATGGTTTCACCATCGGTAAAATTACGCATGTACAATTGACAGGTGGTGGTACCTCTTAATGGCCCGTGTGGACGTCCATTAATATGCATACTGCACATGCCACAAATACCTTCTCGGCAATCGTGGTCGAATGCCACAGGCTCATCACCTTTTCTTATTAATTCTTCATTCAACACATCCATCATTTCTAAAAATGACATATCCGCGTTGATATTGTCGATAACATAATCGACCATTTTACCTGCTACCTGGGCGTTTTTCTGACGCCATATTTTTAAATTAAACTTCATATGATTTAGGTATTTAAAACCTGTTTAAACTTAGTTATTACTTGTATGAACGTGTTGCTAATTTTATATTTTCGAAAACTAGGTCTTCTTTATGCAATTGGGCTTCTTGACCAACACCTTTGTGCTCCCATGCAGATACATAAGCATACTCAGCGTCATTTCTCTGGGCTTCACCTTCATCTTGATATTCTACTCTAAAATGTCCACCACAACTTTCATTTCTTTGCAAAGCATCGTTCACCATTAACTCACCAAGTTCTATAAAGTCAGCTACACGTCCTGCTTTTTCTAAATCAACATTCATTTCTTCAGCTCCACCTGTAACTCTCACATCTTTCCAAAAATCTTCTCTTAATTGCTTTAGTAAACCTTTAGCTTTAGTTAAGCCTTCTGCACTGCGCGCCATTCCGCAGTATTCCCATATAATTTTGCCTAATGATTTATGAAAATCATCCACTGTTCTATTACCTTTAACCGATAAAAGCTTTTGAATTCTCTCGTTAGCTGCTTTTTCTGCTTCCACAAATGCAGGGTGATCTGTTGGAACTGCTTTGGTAAAAATTTCACCAGCTAAGTAATCGCCAATTGTATATGGCAATACAAAATAACCATCGGCTAAGCCTTGCATTAAGGCACTTGCTCCCAGTCTATTAGCACCATGATCACTAAAATTACTTTCGCCTGTAGCGTATAAACCTTGAACAGTTGTCATTAAGTTGTAATCAACCCATAAGCCTCCCATCGTGTAATGCACTGCAGGATATATGCGCATAGGTGTTTGGTATGGATCTTCATTGGTAATGTGTTTGTACATATCGAAGAGGTTTCCATAACGAGCTTCAACCACGCTTTTACCTAATCTTTTAACCGCATCCGCAAAATCAAGATAAACTGCTAATCCCGATTCACCTACACCTCTGCCATCATCACAAGCTTCTTTGGCTGCTCTTGATGAAATATCACGAGGTGCTAAATTTCCGAAACTAGGATACTTGCGTTCTAAATAGTAATCTCTTTCTTCTTCAGGAATATCCTGTGGTTTACGTTTATCGCCCTGTTTTTTAGGCACCCAAACCCTACCATCATTACGTAAAGACTCACTCATTAAAGTAAGTTTTGACTGATAGTCGCCAGAAACGGGAATACAAGTTGGATGTATTTGTGTGTAGCAAGGGTTTGCAAAAAATGCGCCTTTCTTATGCGCTTTCCAAGCCGCTGTTACGTTGCAGCCCATAGCGTTTGTGCTTAAGAAAAACACATTTCCATATCCACCAGTGGCTAATACAACTGCATGACCAAAATGACGTTCTAATTTTCCAGTTTTTAAATCGCGAGCTATTATTCCTCTGGCTTTTCCATCAATATTAACGAGTTCAACCATTTCGTGACGGCTAAACATTTCAACATTTCCTAGACCAATTTGACGGCTTAGAGCAGAATAAGCGCCCAATAATAATTGCTGTCCTGTTTGCCCTCTTGCATAAAAGGTACGTGATACTTGTGCTCCACCAAAAGAACGGTTGTCTAACAAGCCACCATATTCGCGAGCAAAAGGTACACCCTGTGCAACACATTGATCTATGATGCTTGTGCTAACTTCAGCTAATCTATACACATTGGCCTCACGCGCTCTAAAATCGCCACCTTTGATGGTATCATAAAATAATCGGTAAACGCTATCGCCATCATTTTTGTAGTTTTTTGCTGCATTAATACCGCCTTGAGCAGCAATCGAATGTGCTCTTCTTGGGCTATCTTGGTAACAATAAGCTTTTACTTTATAACCTAATTCTGCCAAACTTGCTGCAGCTGAAGCTCCAGCTAAACCAGTTCCAACAACAATAATTTCTAACTTTCTTTTATTGGAAGGATTGACTAATTTAACGTGCGATTTATAATTGCTCCACTTAGTTTCTAATGGACCTTCGGGTATTTTTGAATCTAGTACTGTCATATCTTCTTATTTTGATGATATTAATTTAATTTTTTTATTGGTTCAAGAATTACTATTTTATGATACCTAAGTGCATAGCAATAGGCATAATCGCAAATAAAACTGAAATGATAACAGAAAACCAAAAACCTGTTTTTTTGATGGCTGGTGTGTATTTTGGATGATTCCAACCCATAGTTTGAAATGCTGACTGAAAACCGTGTAATAAGTGATAAGCTAAACTAACCATAGAAGCGACATATAAGAGCACAATAAGAGGATTTTCGAATATCTCTTTCATTTCTTCAAACATGGTTTCTTGACCTGGCAATTTGTCTAATTCACTGTGAGCGATATGATCGGTGAATCTAGTTACAATCCAAAAATGGTTAAGGTGCATAATTAAAAACATTAAAATTAAAGTTCCCAAAAGGCCCATCCAACGGCTATACCATTTACTATTGGCATTGGGTTTTTCATGCGCATACTTTACTGAGCGACTTTTTTTGTTTGCTAAAGTTAATACAAGCGCATCAACAATATGTGCTATAATACCCAAAAATAAAACAATTTCCATGATTCTGATTAGTGGGTTAGTTCCCATAAACTCAGCTCCTTTGTTAAACAATACTCCGCCATCGTTAGCAAAAATGAGCATGTTAATCCCACAATGAACCATAAGAAAAGTGATAAGGAAAAGACCTGTTATACCCATCAACATCTTTTTTCCGATGAGGGTGCTAAATAATCCTGATTTGGTTGATTTTTTATTCATATTGATCGGTAATATTATTTTAAAAGTGGTGCAAATTTATAAACATACCTTGTTTTATCAAAGTTCTTTTTATTTAGATTTTTGTGCTAAACAGCGTAAGGCGCGCCATTGTTCACATAAAGGAACTTTGCATTGCAATTTAGAATGAATTAAAATAAGGATTGTTGATGAAACAATGGAAATACATTAATAAAATTTTCAATTTCTTTTGTCGATTCCCCACATTAATTTCTGACGCAATGTGCTCATAAAATCGTTACCTTTGAGTCTTACAAGATTAATTTCAAATTTTTCGCGCAAAATTGTCAGCTCCTCATCAGCATCAAAGACCTCTTGGCGAGAATCAAGCGTTACTAAAAAGTTTTTATTTCTGGCTTCCACTTTGAGTGTTACCACATCTTTATCAGAAATAATAATAGGACGTACATTGAGATTGTGTGGTGAAATTGGTGTTATAATAAAATTTGCAGAATCGGGCATTACAAGCGGACCGCCACAGCTTAAACTGTAAGCCGTAGAACCAGTTGGTGTTGAAATTATCAATCCATCGGCCCAGTAGGCATTTAAAAACTCTCCATTAACCCATGCATGAATGGTCATCATGGTTGTATTGTCATTTTTATGAATTGTAATTTCATTAAGAGCAAAATTACTTTTTAAGTAAGGGTTATTAACAGACTCTAACCTAACTAAACTGCGCTTATCCAAATCGAAATCTCCTGCAAATATTTTGTCTATCGCAGGTTCAATATCTTGTATGGAAATACCCGATAAAAAACCTAATCTGCCGGTGTTTATGCCAATTATAGGAACTTCGGAAGCCCCCACTAAAGTAATTGTTTTTAACATTGTGCCATCGCCTCCAATACTGCAAAAAAAGTTAGGCCTTTTTAACAATACTTTTTCATCTTTGAAAAATGAGATTATGGAAGTGAATTTGATTTTTTCTTTTATAATTGTGTAAAAATCTTCGTGCACACACAACTCTGCACCCGCTTCCTCCAATTTGGCAATTAGGCGCTGAATTGGATTAGCATTGTAGTTGTTTAAAGATTTTCCGTAAATGGCAATCAGCATGGTAGTAATTTATCGGGTAAAGATAATAAATCAAATATCATTTTTTGATTTCTAACAAACTATTTTTTGTTGAAAGCACACAAGTTTGTTCAAACTTAAAGAACATTTAATTTAAAACTAGGTTTATACAAAATGAGAGTCTTTTTTTTTAGCTTTACGGCAAAATTCTGTTAAACATGAAGCAATTAATTAATTTTTTTACACTACTATTTTTACTCAATTTATTAGCTTGTAAAAAAGATAATGAATTAAAGAGTGATATTAAAGATCCATCAATTAATACACCTACTAGTAACGCAAAATATGGCAGTGTAACAATCAACTTCAACAATAAAGCTGGTTCCGAAAGTTTACAATTGAATATTGGAAATTATTTGAATGCCAATGGTGACAGTTTTAATGTTTCAAAGTTTAAGTACTACATAAGCAACATTGTTTTAAAAAATGCTGATGGTACAACCTTTGTCGAGCCAGAATGCTATCATTTGATAGACAACAGGAAGGGAAATAAATACTCCTTAATCCTGGATAGCGTGCCAGTAGGAACCTACAACGGCATAAGTTTTATACTTGGTGTTGATAGTACCAGAAATACTTCAGGAGCGCAGATTGGGGCATTGGATCCAATTAATGGAATGTTTTGGACATGGAACCAAGGCTATATTTTTTTAATGCTCGAAGGCAACTCGCCTAATTCAGTTGGTTTTAACAATGCCATTGTTTTTCATTTAGGTGGATTTACACCACCTTACAACTGTATAAGAAAAGTTGAACCAACTTTTGGAACCAGGGATTTAATTCTGTCTGAAAACAAAGTAAGCAAAATGGAGATTAAAACAGATATTCTTGAAATGTTTGAAAGTCCTTCATTAATTAAGTTTGCACAAACTAGTGAATCTATGGGAGGTCCAATTTCTGTAACAATAGCAAACAATTGTTTAAATATGTTTAGTATCACCTCTATAGAAAATTGATGATTACACGAATATTTATTTATTGCATTATAGCTTTTGGAATTTTAAATACTATTTCATGTAAAATCGATTCTAAAGTTAAGCCCTTAGTTACTGATGATGATATTGTTTTATCGTGGCCCGATTATTTTCCAACACCAGTCTATAATTTTGAAGAAAATCCCAGAACAAAGGAAGGTTTTTTGTTAGGCAAGAAATTGTTTTATGATCCATTATTGAGCAGAGACAATACAATTAGCTGCGGAAGTTGTCATCAACAATTTGTTGCATTTGCTCATTCCGACCATGATTTTAGTCATGGTATTGATAATTTATTGGGTGTTAGGAATTCGCCTGTGTTGTTTAATCTAATGTGGCAAAAAGAGTTTTTTTGGGATGGAGGGTCTAAACACATTGAAGTGCAACCTATTGGGCCAATTACAAATCCAATTGAAATGGATGAAACCTTAGAAAATGTAATTACAAAACTTAGTAACAGGGCTGATTACAGGAGTCTTTTCAAATCAGCTTTTAATTCCGACAGCATCACTAGTCAGCAGATGCTTAAGGCATTAGTGCAATTTATGGGATCATTCATAAGCGCAACATCTCGTTATGACAAGCATTTACAAGACCCAGGAAAACATCCATTTTCGACTGATGAAAAATCAGGATTAGCAATTTTTGAGCAAAAGTGCGGTAGTTGCCACGCACCGCCTTTATTTACAGACAATAGCTACAGAAACAATGGACTTGATGAAACATTCGTTGACAGCGGTAGATTTCATATAACAAATATTAACAGTGATATGGGTAAGTTCAAAGTTCCCACCCTACGCAATATTGAGTTATCCTACCCATACATGCATGATGGGCGATTTGAGTCACTTGAAGAGGTTTTAAGTCACTACACAAATGGAGTTAAGCAATCGGGAACTCTCGACCCCACTTTAGCAAATGGCATTAATTTATCAGCTACTGAAAAAACTCAGATAGTTGCGTTTTTAAAGACTTTGACAGATATAGAATTTACAAAAGATGAACGATTTAAAGAATAGATAGGCAGTTTTGCTAGAACGATTAATCTTACTAGTATTTTTTTTATATAGAAAACATTACTATTTTCGCAGCTTATTATTAACAGTTAATACTAAATTAAACAAACACAGGATGAAAACTACTTTGCTAAAGAACAAATTTTTATTTGTAATGTCAGCGGCCATTGCGTTATCTGGATGCAAGACCACAGATTGGTCTAAAGTAACCTATACCACCACTCCCAATCCATTGGAAATGCACGGTGATACAATCACAATTACAGTAAAAGGTTCAATTCCTGCAAAAACTCAAGCTCCCAAAGAAATGATTACTTTAACACCAATGCTGAAATGGAATGGTGGGGAAGTTGCATTAAAGCCGCTTGTTTTTCAGGGTGAAAAAGTGAAAGAAGGCAAAGGGATTGTTGTTGCAAAAAAAACTGAAACAAATTTTAATTACAGCGAAAGAGTAGCTTACAGACCAGAAATGCGTGTTAGTGAGTTTACAGCCAAAGCTGTAACAACAAAAAAAGATAAGGTAAAGAAAGAGTATCAGTTACCCAAATTGGCAGATGCAACAGTTGTTACTCCTTTACTAGTAATGAGCGATGAGAAACCTGTAATGGGGAAAGAAAATATGCCGAGAATTATTCCGATGGGAATAGATGCTGATATTCACTTCTTAATTAGCCAAGATAACATCAAAGCCACTGAGCTTAAAGCTGACGACATGAAAGCCATGATGGATTTTATATCAGGAAGTCAAACTGCCATTAAGGATGAAAAAGGCAAGAAAACTATAGGTTATAATAAAAATTACGATATCAAAGGTATTTCAATATCTGCTTACGCTTCACCAGATGGCGAGCAAGATAAAAATGCAAACCTAGCTGCAGACAGAGGAAAAGCCGCCACTAAAGAACTGAATGCCTTCTTTAAAAAGAATGACTTGATGTATTTGATTGAAGTTACAGATACAACTAAAACCGAAAATCCTAAAACTGGAAAGGTAACAAGCAAGGTAACTAAAACAAGTATTGAAGATAAGTTTTACACCTTAGCATCTACTCCTGAAGACTGGGAAGGTTTTAAAACAAAAATGGAAGCTTCAACAGTTCCAGACAAAGAAATGATTTTACGCATTTTATCAACTTATGCTGACTTAGATAAAAGAGAGGCCGAAATTAAAAACATAAGTAAAGCTTATACAGAAATTTCTGATCAAATTTTACCCGCTTTAAGAAGAGCAAAATTATCTGTAAGCGCTGAAAAGAAATGTAAAACAGATGAAGTTTTGATTCAAATGGCTGCTGCTATGCCTGATTCATTATCTGCAGAAGAATTGTTATACACTTCTTCTATTACAACAGATATGGCCACACAAACTGCTATCTACGCTAACTGTGCACGTATTTATCCAAACGAATGGAGAGGACATAATAATTTAGGTTGCATGTATTTAATGCAAAATAAAATTGCTGAGGCAGGTGCATCTTTCGAAAAGGCAAATCAAGCCTCTGCAAATAATGCAGCTGTTTTAAATAACCTAGGTATTATTGCCATGAAAAAAGGTGATAAGCAAGCTGCTATAGCATATTATGGACAAAGCAGTGCTGCAGAAGCAAACTACAACATGGGTAGAATTAATATCATGAATGGAAAATATTCGAACGCGTTATCTAACTACGGTGATGCCAATTCTTTTAATGCTGCCTTGGCAAAATTATTGAATGGCAATTCCGATGCAGCAATGAGCGCGATTGAAGCTTCAAATGACAAAGACAGCGGCATGGGTAATTATTTAAAGGCAATTATTTCTGCTAGAAAAGCTGATGCAGCGGGTGTTGCTAAGTATTTGAATGCTGCTTTTGCAAAAGATGGTTCATTAAAAGAAATGGCAAAGACAGATATGGAATTTGTGAAATTAAAAGATAACGAAGCCGTAAAATCTTTAGTTAATTAATACTCTTTGAAACCTTTATAAACATTAACCTGTTCAATAATATGAGCAGGTTATTTTGTTTGTGGTGCAATAGTGGTTATTTTAGCAGCAAGATGTATATCCTTAAAGAACAAATAATTATAAATTTAAAACAAGAGTTATGACAAAAATTATTAAACCATTATTTTTATTAATAGCCATAAGCTTATTAAAAACGAGTAGTTTAATAGCTCAAGAAGCCAAAACAGACAGCTCGTTAGCCAGAGATCCTAAAAAATATTATCTTCAAATTAATAGTTTGGTTAAGGATTCAAAAGGACCTGATAAAGCAGATGAAAAAGTTGTGGTTAAAGGGGCAGTTATTAAAGTTATTTCAAATAGTAATTACCTTGTTGCGTCATACTTTACAGATAAAAAAGGAAAGGCTTCTTTTCAATTACCACTAAATAAAAAGTTTAAAATCATTATACAAAAAAAAGGGTATGTATCCAAAATAGTTGAAGTAAATGCTGAAGTTCCTAATGATGTTAATAACGCTTTTATCTTTGGTGTTGATATTTCATTATTTGCCGAGGTTCAGAATTTGAATACAGATGTATTGCTTAAACCGGTGGCAAAAATTAGATATGATAAAATGAACCAGGAGTTTAATTATGATGCTGCATACACACATAAAGTAAATGGAGAGCTAAAGAGTATGTACAAGGAATATTATACCTTAAAAAAGAGTAAGTAAGAATAGTTTTATCATTCAAGAAAAGTCCTTCAAGATATTGAGGGACTTTTTTTTTGCCAAGTTGTTTATTATTGAGCAAGTTTAAATCTTATTCGCATATATTGTTGAATTTTAAAGTCATTTGTTAATATCATTTGCGCATAAGATTGCTTATGCTTTGCTAATTTTGCATGGTAATACAATAGCAAAATGCAACAATACCACGACTTACTAAATTATGTTCTTGAAAACGGAATATTTAAATCGGACAGAACAGGCACAGGCACAACAAGTGTTTTTGGCTATCAAATGCGTTTTGATTTACAGCAAGGTTTTCCGCTGCTAACCACAAAAAAATTACATACAAAAAGTATATTTCATGAATTGCTATGGTTTTTAAAAGGCAGCACCAACATATCCTATTTAAAAGATAATGGAGTAAGTATATGGGATGAATGGGCAGATAATGAAGGCAACTTAGGGCCTGTTTATGGTTATCAATGGAGAAGCTGGCCAAAGCCAGAAGGTGGGCACATAGATCAGATAAGTAATTTAATTGAAAGCATAAAGAAGAATCCTGATTCGAGAAGATTAATAGTAAGTGCATGGAATGTGGCTGATATTGAGCAAATGAAACTACCGCCATGCCATGCGTTTTTTCAATTTTATGTGGCCGATGGTAAACTAAGCTGCCAATTATACCAGAGAAGTGCTGATATATTTTTAGGTGTACCCTTTAATATTGCTTCCTATGCATTACTAACACACATGGTAGCGCAGGTTTGCGATTTAAAAGTTGGCGATTTTGTGCACACACTTGGTGATGCTCATATTTACTCAAATCATATGGAGCAGGTGCGCTTGCAATTAAGCCGTGCATATAGACCTTTGTCTCTGTTAAAAATAAATCCTTCAGTAAAAGATATTTTTAGTTTCAAATTTGAAGATTTTAGTGTAGAGGGATACGACCCACATCCAGCAATTAAAGGAGCTGTAGCTGTTTAGATTTTCTAATAGATATTTTTTGCTTCAAAAATACTTTCAAAATGGGAAAGAAATTTCTTTTTAACCTCATCTATATTTATTTCATGGCCCAACTCTAAGGCCAATGAAGTAACGGCTTTATCATCAATACCACAGGGAACAATGTGTTTAAAATAATCGAGATTGGTATTTATATTAAATGCAAAGCCATGCATGGTAACCCAACGGCTGCATCTAACGCCCATTGCACATATTTTACGCGCATTAGTTTGATCAGCATCAATCCAAACTCCTGTATAGCCGGGATATCTTCCAGCTATTACACCATAATCGGCACAGGTATTAATAATTGCCTCCTCTAAGAATCGCAAATATTTATGAATATCGGTAAAAAAATTATCTAAATCTAAAATAGGATAGCCCACTAATTGGCCGGGCCCATGATAGGTAATATCTCCTCCCCTATTTATTTTATAGTAAGTGGCTTTTATTTGATTTAATTGCTCTTCATTAACCAAAAGGTTTTCTGGCTTGCCACTTTTACCGAGCGTATACACATGAAGATGCTCGCAGAGCAAAAGAAAGTTAGACGTTTTTATTGCTTCATTTTCATGAAGTCGGTTATTGACTTTTGTTTGAATTGTATTAGCAAAAATTTCTTCCTGGTAATCCCATGCTTTTTGATAATCAATTAATCCTAAATCCTGAACAACAACTTCCTTGTTTTTAATCATGCTTGTTATTGCATTTTAGAAAGCTCAGCTTTAAGATGATTGATAATGGAAATATCCATCGCATCTGCCTTTTTAATATCAGCAATTAAGCAACTAATCCAGTCGCCTAAATGTATCATGTATAAAGCACGCTGAACGGGTGAATTTCCTTTGGCATTTATCTCAATAATAGTATTGCAATATTTTGCAAAAACCTCTTTACAAACATCCAACCTTTTTACACTGCGGTAGTAATCATTTTCATATCTAAATACAATAACCGCCAAGTCATCATTTTTTTCGGTCCACCCCACTAATTCATTGTGGTTCATTTCGGGAATTACATGATGCCAGCATAGCATTTTACTATTTTCGTTTAGTTGCTGTCTGAATCTAACAACAACACCTTCAGTATTTCCAAGTGTGTAAATGATTGGGAGTTTATTGTATATTGCCTTGGCCACATTTTCTGCTTCAGTAACAATTTGTTGATGTTGATTTTGGAGCAAAGCAATTGTACTTTCTACTTCTAACAGATGGTTAGTTTCTGTAATTTTATGAAAATTAAGCACCTTTAAGATTTGACAAATAGAGTAACCAATGCAAGAACGGGGCGGAAATCCTGAAGGAAGTAAAATATAATCTAATTGATGTTGATCAGCAATATGTGCAGCATCTCCACCAGAAGTGATTACAGTTATTTTTGCTTTAGCTTTAATACAGTGCTTGAGCACTTGAATAGTTTCTTCGGTGTTACCACTGTAAGTACAAATTATTGCTAGTGTATTTTCATTAATAAAGCCAGGTGAAAAATAGTCTTTATTGATTACAATAGGGCAAGTAGCTTCTTGACTTACCAACTCTGCAACTATTGATCCTCCTATACCTGAACCACCTAAACCTGAAATAAAAACATTTTGAATTGCTGTATTGCTTTTATTAAGTTGTGCAGATTGCGCAATAAGCAAAGCTTTTTGTAATTGCTTAGGAAAGTCAGCCACTAGTTCTTTCATCATCATTGTAAAAATATTTAAAGGGACGCAAGTTATAAAATTTGACTTAATTTAAAATATTCTAAATGGTACTTTATTTTTGTTTGGCTATATGACTTCACTTTTTAGCTAAGTTTTTTTTATGCTATGTGAATTATTTAATTTTTTTAAGCACTTCGACTTTGTCAATAAATCCAACATTTCTCCACGTTTGAATGCCATCTTTGTACATAATAAGCACCGGTAATCCATCAATTTTTAGCTCTTGTAACAGCAACTTATTTTGATCTGCATCAATTCTTATTACAGTGACCTCCTCTTTTATGTCTTTTGAAATTTCGTCAAGGTAGGGCTTCATTTTCTTACAAGGAGCGCACCATTCAGCATAAAAATCGATGAGTACTTTTTTATGGCTTTGGGTTAATTTATTGTAATCGTTTAACGACATCCCTTTAGATTCAACAGAGGTTTCGTTTTTGGTTTGGGGCAATGCAGCAGCGCGCCATTTCATCATACCACCATTCATTTCGTATACTGCTGCAAAGCCCTCATTACGCATTTTTGCAGCCGCAGAGCCACTTCTTCCGCCACTTAAGCAATAAACAAAAACTGGCTTTTGCTTATCCAAATTTTTAATTTGTGTTTCAAAAGCAGCACCGTTCCAATCAAAATTTAGGGCATTGGCAAGATGACCATCTGCATATTCTCCTGGCGTTCTTACATCAATTAATTGTGCATTTGGCGTTTGATTTAGCTTATCGTTAAACTCGTTTACATTAAGACCAAAATTGGCATTTTGACCATTGGTGCATGCACTCAACACAAGTAATAAAATTGCACAACTGTTTACTATTATTTTTTTCATATTAATTTATTTTAGGAAGATATTTACCAGTTATTTTAATGTAGTTAGCGTATTTTGTAAAACGTTTTATCAATAAGTCTTCTTCGAAATTTGATTTAATTTCGAAAAGTATAATTAACATGGCAAAAATAAAAATTCTGAATAAACTATTGCTATAAAATGCCCAACCAAGCGTTGTTAAAAGTATTGAAGTATAAATTGGATGCCGAATAAATTTAAAAATACCATGTTGAATTAAAACAGCATTTTTTCGAGGGCTAGGAAATGGAGAAATACTTTTTCGTAAAGCATACACCGCTAGTAGCATGATTATTACACCAATTATTACTAAAACCAAAGCTATTAAACTGAGATCATTTCCTTGGTAAATAGTTATTTTGTAGGGACTCCAAAAATAGAGCGTGAAGAGCAAGAGCTGCAAAGCTACCAGCAGATAATCTTTACTTTTAATACTCACTGATACTGCTTAATGAGTGCCTCTAATTGGTTAGCTTGCACTATCCCGGATTGACGCCATTTAACCTCCCCGTTTTTAAATATCATTAAAGTAGGGACACCCTGAATTTTGTATTGTGCAGCCACTTGTGGGTTTTTGTCAACATCAATTTTAATGATGGTTGCTTTTTCGCCAATGGAAGATTTTAAATCCTCTAAAATTGGTTTCATCATTTTACAAGGCCCACACCATTCGGCAAAAAAGTCGATGAGCACCGGTTTTTCTGATTGAATTATTTCATTAAAAGTTGCCATTTTTATTTAGAGTTGCTTTGTTTAGAAATTGAAATATTAGATTTTAAAGGATCGTAAGAAACAAAAAAGTTAAGCCATAATAGTCTTGACCATCTTGCAACTAAAGGAAAAGTAAGCAATATGAAGCTAACCATTGATAATGCAAATTGTGTTTCAGGTAAGTCTAATACCAATAACTGCAATAAATACGCTACGATAAAAACACCAGAAGTTAAGGCGTATGAAACATACATAGCACCATAAAAAAAACCTGGTTCTTTTTCATATTTTAATTCACAATGAACACATGATTCTCCTGTATCAAGCAATTTATTTATTTGATAGGGGGGATAAGTTAATACTTTGCCCTGATGGCACTGAGGACATTTATTAAATACAACTGAATAAACAATATTGGCAAGTAACATGAATGATAGTTTTATGTTGCAAATTTCGATAGAATTAAAATTACACACAGCTACTTTTGTTACACAACTATAACATTAATGCGTAAAATTGCTCAATTAATAATTGTTACTTCACCTTAGTAACAACTATTTGATAATGCATAATTAAACCCAAATCCCACATTAGAAATCTACTCAATTCATTTTACTTCAATCTCAAGCACCTACTCCCATTTTGAATTTCAAAATAGCTCGCTGTTGTTTCAATCCAAACAGTCCGTGAGCGCTTTATATTATTGCAAAATTTTACTAACAAACGATTCTACTGCAAAATTTGCGTTAAATTATTGATTTTGAATTTACTTACTATTTGATTCTACCTCTTGTTGCTTATCGAATTCGGCTTTTTTGTATAGTAGCCAAGACTTAGCATCTTCGGGATTAGTAAATATTCTGGTAGGTTTTGGTGGTTTATTAAAACGAATATAAAAGTTACCTGCAATTCTGGTTGCCATTGAATCTACCAAAACAGCCTGTGCGATTAAATTTTCTTGAATTTTTGGATTTGAGCCGTACTTGCGCGCTTCGGATGAAATATCGATATTGCCAAGGGCTTTAATAAAAGCACAATGCATTTTTCCATTTGTTAATTTTTCGGAAGCTGCTATATGTTCTTTAGAATCTTCTAATCCAATTTCATTACCTGGAAATAATTCAAAGTAAAGCACACCCTCTTGCACATTAAAAGTAATTTTGGCCGTACGTGTTACAATTGAATTTTCCAAATTAATAGACTGTTTATTATGATTCAACGAACAAAATTAAGACATTATATTTAAAAACCAAGAATTTGTTTCAACCATTGGGCATTAAAATAAGTATATCGGTAGAAATAAGCAATTTAAGATTGTATAGTGTTTATAATTTAGAAGTTAATTAAGCAATTGGCTTAGGTATTTGAATATTGAAGGGATCCAATAAAAATTAAATTTTGAAAGCTTTGTGTATAGATTTCTAATTTGTGATTATAGTTTTTGTTACTAACGCTCTTTAACCCAAATTTTAGTTTTTATCGGATTAGCAGCGGGTATTATCTGCTGGAGTTAACCTAAAAAAGAATTGTAAGCGGATTAAAAATTTAAAATCTTTTAAACTAAGCTCTCTAGCAGTTTTTTTGGGGAATATTGCATAATCAAATAGTAAATTTTAAACTGTAGTTTAAAATTAAAAGAGCGTTCTGGCTTCATTTTAGCCAATAGGTTATTTTATTCACAACTATTAACGCGCTTAAATAGTTTTAACAGCAATACGTTTTATTTTTTCTTAAATTTGGAGTCAACATTTAAAGTACTAAATGTTTAGTAATGCCTTAAGACGCTATGAATAATTACGAATTACTCATTCAAAAACTGGATGAGTTTATTAGAAAATATTATACGAATTTACTCATAAGAGGCACAATTTATAGCCTCTCGCTTTTATTGCTATCTTTTTTAAGCATTACCTTACTGGAGTATTTTGGAAATTTTGGGACCACTGTTAGAACAACCTTGTTTTATGGATTTATTATGTCTACAGCAGTTGTGCTTGGCATTTGGGTTGTAATTCCATTGAGTAAACTATATAAATTAGGTGTAGTAATTAGCCATCACCAAGCTGCACAAATTATTGGAACACATTTTCAACATGTAAAAGATAAGTTAATTAATGTATTGCAGCTGCACGAAAATGGGGTTGATAATCAAAATTCACTTGCTTTATTAGAAGCTGCAATCAATCAAAAAATTGTGGAATTAAAGCTTATTCCTTTTACTGCAGCTATCGATTTATCTCAAAATAGAAAGTACCTTAAATATGCTGTAGCACCATTAGCAATTATTTTAGCTTTGCTTGTGGCATCACCAAGTATTTTAACTGAAAGTACCAAACGCATTGTGGCACACGAAACTTACTTCGAGAAACAAGCACCTTTTACTTTTACTATTGAAAATGAGAATTTACTTGGCATACAACAACAAGATTTTGAACTTAAAATAAAAGTGCAAGGCACAGAAATCCCTGATGTAGCTTTTATTGAAATAGAAAACAATCAATTTAGGCTTGATAAAAGTGATAAATTACATTTTACCTATTTAATAAAAAACTTACCTAAAAATATTATTTTTAGATTATTTGCAGATGGATTTTACAGTAAACCATTTGAGTTGAAAGCCTTGCCAAAGCCAACTTTAGTAAATTTTAATGTTAATCTTGTTTATCCATATTACCTACAAAAAAAGACAGAACAAATTAACAATACTGGAGACTTACTTATACCTGCTGGCACTAAAGTAACATGGACTATCAAAACACAAAACACAAGCAAGCTAATTGCAGATTTTAATGGTAGTATTTTTGACTTAAAGCAGATTAATGACAATGAGTTTACTATGTCTAAAACTTTTGTTCAAAACCAGAATTATAGTTTGCTTACCTCTAATCAATATTTAAAGGGGAAAGAAGCAATTAATTATACCATTGAAGTTATTCCTGATGTTTACCCTGCCATTAAAGTAGAGGAAAAGGTGGATAGTAATTCGGCAAAACATGTATATTTTAAGGGCGATATCAAAGATGATTATGGATTTTATGATTTGAATTTTTGCTATAAAAAAACAAATGCAGATTCAAATAACGCAGTGGCTAAAGAAATAAAAGTGTTGATTCCTATTAATAAAAATATTGCTCAAGATAATTTCTTTTACCATTGGGATTTAGACAGGATAGGTATGCAAGCAGGCGACTCTTATGAATATTATTTTGAAGTAAGAGATAATGATGCCTTAAATGGTTATAAATCAACTCTTAGTCAAAAAATGGCATACAAAGCTCCCTCACTAAAAGAGATAGCCGCAAATGCTGATAAAGACAATCAAAAAATAAAAGAAGAATTAACAGCGTCAATTCAACAAGCTAAGGATTTACAGCGTGAAATGAATGAGATGAACAAAAAGTTAATTGACAAAAAAACACTCAATTTTGATGACATCAAAAAGATGAAAGACTTAGTTGAAAAGCAAAAAGACCTTCAAAATCAAGTAGAAAATCTTGAAAAAGAAAACAAGCAAAGTTTTGAAAAACAAAACGAGTTTAAAAATCCTGATGAACAATTATTAGAAAAGCACAAGCAATTGGAAGAGCTCATGAAAAACATCATGACGGAAGAAATGAAAGAGAAGTTAAAAGAACTTGAAAAGTTGTTGCAACAAATGGATAAGGAGAAAACACAAGATGCCTTAGAGAAAATGAAATTAGATGCTAAAGACATGGAAAAAGAATTAGACAGAACACTTGAAGCATTTAAAAAAATGGAATTGGAGCAAAAGTTAGATGATGCCATTAAGAATTTGGATAAGCTTGCAGAGGAGCAAAAGAAATTGGCCGAAAAAACCGAAAATAAACAAGGAGATAATGCAGCCTTAAAAAAGGAACAAGAAGAGCTCAATAAAAAATTTGATGACCTTAAGAAAGACATTGATGATATGGAGAAGAAGAATGCAGAATTAGAAGATCCAATGAAGATGCCAGATACACAAAAGCAAGAAGAGGAAATTAAGAAAGATATGGAGGACAGTGGCGAACAACTAAAGCAGAAGCAAAATAAAAAAGCATCAAAATCGCAAAAAAGCGCAGCTGAAAAAATGGATGAAATGAGTAAAAAAATGCAACAAGCCAAAGCCGAAGAGGAACAAGAGGGAGAAGATGAGCAAGCATTAAGACAAATATTAGAAAATCTGTTGGCTGTTTCATTTGCTGAAGAAGATTTGATGAATAAAATTAAAGTTGTAGATCGCGCAAATCCGCAGTATTTAAAGTTGATTCAGCAGCAAAAGAAAATTAAGGATGATGCCAAAATGATTGAAGATTCATTGTTTGCTTTAAGTAAAAGACAACCTAAAATTGAGGCCTATGTAAACCGCGAAATTGCTGATATCAATAGCAATATGACCAAGGCTTTGCGCAATATGGAAGATAGAAATACGCAGGAAGCCGCCTCAAGAGGGCAATATGTAATGACTGCCGTAAATAATTTAGCTTTATTGTTGAGCGAATCTTTACAGAAAATGCAACAGCAGCAGCAACAAAACAAGAATTCGAAACCGGGATCGGGAAGTTGTAAAAAGCCAGGAGGCAGTGGCAGCAAGCCTTCTATGAGTAAAATGAAATCCATGCAGGAGCAAATAAACAAGCAAATGGAGAAAATGAAAGAACAAATGGCTAAAGAAAAGGGTAAAGAAGGAAAAAAGGGGAAAGAAAAAGGGGAAAGTAAATCGGGTGGAGCAGGTGATGGCGGCATGAGTGAAGGTTTGGCTAAATTAGCGGCACAACAAGAAGCATTAAGAAGAGAACTGCAAAAGGCAGCCGATAAAATGGGCAAAGATGGCAAGCAAGGCAATGGCGGCTTAAGTAAGCTGGCCGAAGATATGGAGAAGACCGAAAACGATTTGGTAAATAAAATGATTAGCCAAGAAACTTTAAGACGGCAGCAAGAAATTTTAACAAGGTTGTTGGAAGCCGAGAAGGCAGAACGGGAAAGAGAATTAGATGAAAAAAGAGAATCTCAAGAACCAAAAAATGAAATTTTTCGTAACCAAAATCAATTTCTAGAGTATAACACGCTGAAACAAAAAGAGGCGGAGTTGTTACAAACCATTCCACCATCATTAAATCAATTTTATAAAAATAAGGTAAATGAGTATTTCAACAACTTTAATTAACCCTAAAAATGCGCATAGAATGATAACTGACCAATCTATCAAATTTGCATCGCGCTACGAGAATTTGGCTATAGCTGAAAAATTAATCAACGATGTAAGCGAGCAGTATCAATTACCCGAGGATTACTATGGCAACATTTTGGTGGCTGTTACCGAGGCAGTAAACAATGCCATTCAGCATGGTAATAAATCAAATCCAGATAAAAATATTGAAGTTATTTTTAGTAAACAAGCCAACAGTTTACACTTTACTGTTAAAGACGAGGGTGATGGTTTTGATTTTGAAAATATTCCTGATCCAACAGATCCAGCGAACATCGAAAAAATAAATGGAAGAGGTGTTTTCTTGATGAGAAACCTGGCCGACCATGTTTCTTTTTCTGATAATGGAAAAATAGTTCAGTTAGACTTTGAAATGGAACCCATTATGGTAGGATAATTACTTTTTTAGATTTGGAAAATAAATTAGTGGCCATTAACTTTTTAAAGGCTGATGTGGCTTTCGCACCAAAGCAAAAAAATATACTTAGGCAGTGGATTTTTGATGTGACGCACACACATCATTGTAAAATTGAGCAGATAGATTTTATCTTTTGCTCTGATGAATATTTGTTGAACATGAATCAACAATATTTAGGGCATGATACTTTTACAGATATTATAACCTTTGATTATACTGAACCTTCTAAAGCTGTATCCAAAGCCATTATTGGCGAAATTTACATAAGCATTGAACGTGTTAAAGAAAACGCAAAAACATTTAAAACAAGTTATGTAAATGAGTTACACCGTGTGATAATACATGGCGTTCTGCATCTGTGTGGATTTAAAGATAAGAAGGCAGCAGAACAAGTTGAAATGCGTGCGCAGGAAGATAGAGCATTAAAGGCGTTAGAAAGTGTCATTTAATACACTTTAGGGCGCATCCCTCCCATTTTTATAAAAATACGCATTCAAATTAATCTCATAGTAAAAAATGGAAGGGCCGGGCCATCCGCTGTATCTTTTTTTGCAACACAAAGGCTTTGCTAAAAAAGGATGCCGCTTTTGTCCCTTGCGCATTAGTGCTTTGTTGGTGATCTCGCTTTTGTAGTGAAACCAACAAAGAGTAAACCTTTATTTGAAAGAACTTAAATTAAATATAACTGCTAAACTATTCTTTATACAGGCCGGAGGCCTCTCGGTGCGCTCACTCGCGGGACGCTAGCGAGAGCGAAAAACTTTAAAGCTTTCTGACATATTGTTGAGTTTGATACTAAAAAACAACATTCAAACCATATCCACGCAAGTACAACTTGCTAAATTAAAGAAAACGAAGCAAAGCTTCGATTTTACGCTTTCTGACATATTGTTAAGTTTGATACTCAAAAACAATATTCAAATCATATCCACGCAAGTACAACTTGCTAAATTAAAGAAAAACGAAGCAAAGCTTGGATTTTACGGGGGGCAAAGTAGCAACTAAAAGATTCATTATGAAAGACAAATTTTAAGAGCGCAAAGGACAGCAGCGACATCCTTTTTTGTGCATGGTAGCACTTGCATTAGAAAATGAATTTATCTGCACAAAAAGATATAGCGGATGGCCTGACCCTTTCATTTTTTATACCTAGGTTTAATGTTAGCTATTGCTGAATAAAAATGGAAGGGATGCGCCCAATTTAATCGATTGATACATCAATTTATATTAATTGTAACTAATTTCAAATGGGTTGCTTATATTTGTGTTTATGAAAAAATATTTCTTTTTGGTTTTTATTTTAGCGTTTACACACAGCGCTTTTTGCCAACTTCAAAATCCATCTTTTGAGCTTTGGGATGCTGGTGATCCAGTTTACTGGCAAACATCTAATTTTTATGATCCAGGAACTGCCATACAATCTAACGATGCGCATGGTGGTGATTTTGCTTTAAGTATGAATGTGGCGTTAGATAGTAATGGCATAGCTGTGGCGCCTTATGCGCTAAATATTTTTCCATTAACCACGATGCCCGAGGTGCTTACTTTTTGGATGAAAGGAAATTTACAAGGTAACAACAGCATTAATGCTTCTTTTACCTTAATAGAAACTGACACTAATGCTAACATATTGGCTTATGGTGATCAAACTTTTAGCACGGTAAGCAACGTGTATCAATACAAATTTGTAAATGTATTGCCTTTTTTGGGTCCATCTTTATTTGGGCAGGGTAGTATTTATTTTGCTATAACTGCACCTGTTGGAAATAGCTTGAATGTTAGCTCTTCAGTTATTATTGATGATTTATACCTTGGTGCCGATAATACAGGCCTGTTGAGCGGTGATAAAAATAAACAAATTATAGAACAGCTTTATCCGAATCCTGCACGGGAAATGGCTTATTTGGTTTTTAATAAAAAAGAATATAGTGAGGTTAGGTTAAACGTTTACGATATGTTGGGAAATATGGTAAAGGAAGTGTTGCATGAAAATATGCCAGAAGGCAAGTTTAAGGCGGAAATTAATACCTCTGAATTAAATGCGGGAGTTTACTTTTGTAAACTTACTATTGATGGTATTGATTACAGTTGTAAGTTGATTAAGCAATAAATTTAAATTTTCTTTTTAGCATCAATATTAGCGCGGATAGTGAACACATGAGATAATAAACCTACCTGCTGCCCCACATTAGTTAGTGCGTAATCTATGGTGATATTGAATATTTTTACGCCAACTCCAAAATTAGGTTGAGCTGTTTGCACTACAATATTGTTTTGCTCTTTTATTTCTTGAATATTGTTTATTCCAGCTCTTAAAAACACTACTTTATTGTAATCTAACTCTACACCAAAATGTGGGTCGATACTAATAACATTTGATTTGATTAACACATTTCTTTTACCATCGGTGGTAATGTCTAAATCGAGTGAGGGTGTGGCACTAAACTTTTTGAAGCCAAATTTATAAGCAACGCCAGGTATAATTTTGGGAAGGGTAATTTCCAGACTATTTACCGGAATTTCGTTGCCTGTTTGGGTAAAAATTTCTTTGGTTCTATCGCTTAAAGAATAACTCCATGCATTAAAAGTGCCTGTAATGTCGCGCAGCATGATGCCTGCTCTAAAATTTTTCCTTTTATATTGTAAACCTGCATCTATACCAAAGCCCCATGAGTTAGCAAAATCACCAATAATTCTGCGCACTACTTTAACGTTAGCACCAAAGCTAAGTCCTGGATATTTTAATTTACGCGCATAGGAGCCCATAAATGCATAATCTGCAGCCGAAAAAGTGGTAATTCTATTATAGTCAATTTGACCATTGCTATTAATTAGCTCTGTGGTGTTTGGTATATCATCAACACCAAAACGAATTACGCTAAATGCTACAGTAGAGGCGCTATCTATTTTTTTTGAAACAGCACCATAATCGTATTTGGCAATTCCAGCATAGTATTCAGAGTGCATAAAAGCAGCTTGTATATTATTTTCGATATGCACTAAACCAGCAGGATTCCAATAACCTGCGGTAATATCATTAGTGGTGGCCGAAACAGCTTTGCCTAAACCAAGCGCTTGAGAACCAACACCAATTGCTAAAAACTCATTACTATATTTAGGTGCTTGCGCATGTAAAAGGCTAGTAGTGGTTATTAAAGAAAGTAAAATTACAAGAGTGTGCTTCATTTTATACTTCAGTGAACTTTATCGAAACGCAAAAATAGATTTATTATTGCAAGTTTAGTAATCTATTCTATGTGGTATACTAAAATAACGTGTTCGTTTGGTTTTTGTTCTTAAATGTCACTGATTATTGATGAATTAGAGCAATGCCTTAATGATGAAGCCATTGCTGATTGGGTGAAATATATTTTTTAATATAATTCAAAAAAAAATATTTTATTTACATCATGAATCCTGTATTAGCGCAATTACAAGTTGTAGCGAGTTTGCAATGCAAAAATGATTTGTATTTTACAGATGGTTTGTTTGCATGTGAGCGTAGGTGGGCAAAAGGCCTTTACAAAAGAAAAGATAATACTGCTTTTTTTACGGCTTGTATTGGTTTTACTTTAATGCGTTATAAAAAACTATTTACAAAAGAAGAGTTGATTTTGGCAAATAGTATTTTGGAGAAAATGAACCCAGCTTTCGAAAAGTATAGGAATAAAGACGGCCATGCTTCGTATAATTTTTGGCAAACCAAGCCGAGCAGGCATTTTCCGGGGGGGTATTTTGCCAAACGGTTTACATTTTTTATGATTCCTGATGACATTGATGACAGTGCAATGATACATCTTGTAAAAAAACACACAAATGATGACCAACTGTTATTAAAAAGCAAAATGGTAAGTTTTGCATTAGGAAATTTAAAATGGCCCGATAAGCCTGTTAAAGGTTATGAGAATTTTAAAACCTATAATACATTTTTTGTAAAAAACATGCCATCTGCTTTTGATATATGTGCTTTGTGCAATGCACTATATTTTATATATTATTATCAGCTTCCGCTCAATGAGCAAGATGAGCAAAGCTTAGAAATAATTTCAAAATGTATAGCTGAAGATGATTATATGAAAAGGCCTTACTCAATGTCGCCTTATTACCCTTCTGTTATTTTAATTATTTATCATGTTGTTCGTTTGATGATAGATTTAAATGTAACACAATTATTAGCTTATCAAGAAAAGTTGTATAACCAATGCGTTAAAATGCGCAGTAATAATAAGATTAACACTATAGAGCGGCTACTATTAACCATTTGCATTCAAAAACTCAAACCAAGTTTATATTTTGTTACTGCACCAAGCCACAAAGAAAAGGCTCACTACCCATTTTTTATTGCAGGAATACTAGGGGAAGTGAGCCCAAAATGGCTAAGATCAGCATCGTTTTTAAGTGCTTCGCATATCAAGTATTTTTCAGTTGCTTATGCAGAAACTATATGGTTAGAGCATTTGTTGCTTAACAGAGCAGCAAATTAAATTACTTAAGGTAATTAAAGAACTCGTTTTTAACTTTATCGTCAATAAACTTTCCACCGTAACTAGATGTAACTGTGTTGCTGTTTACATCTTGCACGCCTCGTGAAGAAACACATAAATGATGAGCATCAATAATAACCGCTACATCCTCCGTTTGAAGAACTTCTTTTAGTTCATTGGCAATTTGTATGGTTAATCTTTCTTGCACTTGGGGACGCTTGGCATAATATTGAACAATTCTGTTTAGTTTTGATAAACCAATGACTTTACCATCAGAATAGTAAGCGATATGCGCTTTGCCAATGATGGGAACAAAGTGGTGTTCACAATTGCTGTAGAAGGTAATTTCTTTTTCCACCAACATTTCTTTATAGCGATATTTGTTTTCGAAAAGGGCTATTTTGGGTTTATTAGCTGGGTTTAAACCACTAAATATTTCTTTAACATACATTTTGGCCACCCTTTGTGGTGTTCCATTTAGGCTATCATCGTTTAAATCTAGTCCAAGAATATGCATTATCTCGGTAAAGTTTTTAGCAATTAGCTCCATCTTTAAATCATCATCCATTTTAAAGGCATCGGCTCTGAGCGGAGTATCAATACTAGTCATCAAATGCATATCGCCCATTTCTTCAATAGTGATACTAATTTTATCGTTGCTTTTCATATTGTTTAATTGTTTTTACAAATGTTTAAACAGAATACAAGTAAAAATGTTTTGAAGGATATTTATTTTTGAGTTAATTTGTTTACAATTGAACTACTATGACAGATACAGCAGCTTATAGCCCAAGAAATAGGGCATTGGAAAATTTTCATATTGTGCTATGGCTCATTAAAGACATGTGCTGGTGCATGTTGTGGAAGCCATTTGCGTTGATAATGATTGTACCAACCTTTATTTTTGCTCTTTTTATTACTTACAATAGCAGGAATAACAGGGCCGAGTTGTTTAACAACATCGCTGTATTAATGTGGATTTTAGCAAATTCGACCTGGATGATTGGTGAATTTTACTTTCAAGATGGTTTAAAGAACATTGCATTTGTGTTTTTTTTGTCGGGTTTGGTACTTATCTTTTACTACTATATTTCCAATTCTCTAAGACATAAAGAAAAGAATAATTAAACCCAAATTTTGGAGTTGAAACTTACTAATCTTCATTTTTCTTCAATCTCAAGTACTTGCTCGGATTTCCTAATAGTTCACAATTACTTCAATCCTAAATAGTCTGTGAGCACCTGATATTATTGAATAATTTTGTTGACCAACGATTCCAAGCGCATAATTTGGGTTAAATTATTTGTAGGTACAGGCCAATGCCAAAAATGAAACTTTACAGTTTGCAGCTTTCAACAAAGTATAGGTGCAAGCTTCAACAGTTGCACCTGTAGTTATAACATCGTCAACTAGTAAAATATGTTTATTTTGAATTAAATGTTGATGTTCTACTTTAAAGATTGTTTCCACATTTTGCCATCTTTCGAACCTGTTTTTTTTTGTTTGAGTTGAAGAAGCAACTGCTCTTAATAGTATGTTGGAATTACAGGGAATTTCGGTGGTATTTGATAGACCAATTGCAAAGTATTCGCTTTGGTTGTATCCTCTTTTTTTTTGTTTATCGGGGTGCAAAGGCACAGGAATAATTATATCCACACTAGCTAAATAATTCACTTTAGTTAATTCGCGACCATAAATTGCGCCAATCAATTCTCCAATTTCTTTTTTCCCTTTGTATTTGAATCGGTGCATCAATTGTTGTGTGCGATTTCCTTTATGAAAATATAAAAAGGCTCCAGCTTTTTCGATAGGAACTCTACCCCAAAAAACTTTTTCGATAGGGTTCTCCACTTGGAGGTGAAAATTTGTGTAAGGTAATTTAACTTTACAATAATTACAGATGAGATTTTCGTTCTTGTATAAGGGTTTTCCACAAGCATTGCAGATTTCGGGGAAAACCAACGAAAGTAAATCTTCTAAGTAACTTAACATAAATTATTGCTTGCTGTGAAATGTATTATTTTGATTTAAAATTTTCAAGAAACACCAAAAAATGCAGGTTGATGAATGATTTCAAAAATGAGATTCAAATTATTTTTTTTTCGACTTATTGTTGCAAAATTATTTTTTTGTTTATGAAAAAGAAAAGTTATTGATAGAAAATGGTAATTTAG
>CAIKXD010000080.1 GCA_903831265.1 uncultured Bacteroidota bacterium | reverse complement strand
TTTCTATAGAAAACATAGCGCAAACTGGATTATTTGAAGTTTTTGCTTGATAATTATTTATGGAATTAAGCGCTCTTAAACTAAGCTGCTGTTTTAATTCCATTTCGAGCAAAAACTGGACAGCAAATTTCTTCTCGCTGATTTTTGCTTTCTATTTCTTTCTTCGGCTTATTTTGAACTTGCAGTTTGCAGGCGATTTATTTCCCTGATTTTACTCTAAGTTAAATTTTCAATTATGTTAAAGAACTTTCAATTTCCGGAAGCGTAAGCCGGCCGAGCGAACTCATGCATATTGCTTATAACGTTGTCGGGCTTGGCGAAGGTGGCGATTTTTACCACAAATATTGATGCGGAGAACCAATGTTTGATTAACCACAAATGTGTCTGCGGAGCACTGAACCGCCACTTTTGCCAAACCCGTGTTAGTGGCTGGTTTTCGTTCGTTGTAATGCACCTCGAAATCATTGCTTATTTAGCTTCGGGCTTGATATGGCAATAAAAAAAGCAATAATTGGGGTCAGAAGTAGCGACCATAAAACAGTTTTTCCTTAACCAATCTCTCTATTCTTTCCTACCTTTTCTGCAACTAAATGAGTTAATGCAAAGAAAAGGATAACAGTTACAATCCAAGCGTAATTCATAGTTTAATTTTTAGAATGTTTTTGTTCATTTAAAATTTGTATTCATTTAATTCTTTTACAGCTATGTCATATGTGAAAGTGTCAGCCATTAATTGGTCAAATGTCATTTTTTTAATATCAATTAAGAATTCAACAAGGATTTCGGCTTCATAATATTCGAAGATGAATTGATTACCCTCCCAAAAGGAAGTGTCTTTATAAAGTTCAACTCTATTTTTAAAATTGTAAGTCGTGTCAATGCTTTTGGGAAGAAGGTTTGCTGCATATTCTGCGTATCCTTCTTGCTTCCAAGTCGGTAATGAAGAAGCTCTTTTGCTTCCTATTTTATTGTAAACAAATGAATGAATTATTTCGTGGCAAATGGTTTCTTCAATATTGCCTTCCATTGCGGAATAGGGTACTATTTTATTTGCAGATTTTCTGTCTGAATGTACTTGTTCTATGAATGGTCGGGAAATGTATATTTTGTTAAATGCATTCATATTAAACCCTTGTGCAGGATATCCTGAACCCGCAACAGTTGCATAAAATTTAAACTTTCTTTCTGATGAAAATAAATAAATATTATGCTCTAATTTTTCATCATATAGTTCACAGGCTCTCAATCGCTGGTCTATTTTCTCAAGAAACTCTGAAGAATTGTCAAATTTTGAATTCGTATATAACGTGTATTGTCCAAATTTATAATTGTCCGAAAACCAATATTTGGTCGTCCAAAATATTGATAAATAAATTAGCACAAACAAAGCGATTAAAGCCCCTGTAAATATTAATATTTTTTTTAGTCGTTTCATTTTAAGCATCGTATTTTGTCTGTCGGAACTGGTTTTTAAACTTGCCACTAACGTATTAGGGCTTTGCGCCGTTCGGCTTTCAAAGCCTTAAGTGTCTATACCCTAAAATGTTTTTTAAATGTACTAATGTTTATTAGCAAAGCCAAATGAAAAAAAGTTCCGGCGTCGGCCGGACAATAAATTGGCT
>CAIKXD010000079.1 GCA_903831265.1 uncultured Bacteroidota bacterium | reverse complement strand
CTTTTTAAGTGACCTTCTATTTTTGCTTTGTTTTCAGCATCTGCGGCCATATCTGTGTTATTCAAAGAGTTTACGTTAATTGTAAAACTACCACCAGTTAAAGAATTGTCTTTTACCAATAATGACCCTTCACTTACTTTAAAAAAACCTTCATGTTTACCTGTTGGTTTAGTTCCAGTCCAGGATACAGTTGTTGTAGAATCAATAGAGTAGGGAGTGCCTTCTACAGCTTGAACTGCCAGCGATTCTGTAGTTGCTGCTTTGTCAGCATCAGGAGCATTGTTGCAAGCTGCAAGGAAAGCAACAGAAGAAAGAAATAATGCAATTTTTTTCATGTTTAATATTTGTTTAGAAAACAAAGATAAACAAATTTGTTATTCAGTGTTTAAACATTGAATAAATATTTTACCTATAGTATTCTTTTGTCGGAATTTTAAAAATGCGCCCTTTTTGAAAATTCAAAAAAGCATTGTTTTCTTCAGAATGGGTAGTTATCCATGCCTGATAGGCAGCAAGGTTTTGAGAGCTACCAAATATCCACTGGTTATATGCTTCAAAAAGGCCTGTTTGCAGAAGTTGTTGCTGATAACTGAATAATTTAAATGGATAGGTAGGATTTTCATTGAACCAATCTAATATGAAACGGGTTCTTATCATACTAAGCGATTCTGTATTGATGCCTGCAACTGCAATACCAGTTTGTAGATTCATACTTGTTAAATAATTTTTTACAAAAGGATTTTTGTCTTTATAGGCCGTTTGCAGATTGGCGTCGATAAATAATTTTTTATATCCATCCAATAATAATTGTTTAACCTCGGGAGCCTTGTTGCTTAAGGGTTCCATATTAATAAATATTTCTCCATAAATAAGACTCCATACTTTTTCGGTGGTCAGGTAATAAAATTTGGAAGCATTGTAATAGTTTTTTGAAAAGGAGGGATCCATTTCTATTCCTTTTTCCCATTGTTTAATGGCTTCGTAATTTTTTTGTTCCCACTGAAGTTCTCCCAGTTCATTGTAAAGAGGACCGCTGTCGGGGAATTTTTTAAGAGCCTTTCTGTACATTTTTTCAGCATCTTTTTTATTTTCAGCCTGCTTATACACCAAACCTGCAATTTGGAAACTCTGATCATCAGCATCTTCTTTCTCTAATATTGGGTTGATAATTTCCATTGCTTTAGCATTATCTCTCTGAAAGTAATAACTCAAAGCCAGGTCTTTTCCCATAGCTATATTTTGAGGATCCTGCAGTAATGCACGGTTTAAAACAAGAATTGCATTCGCATGATCATTCTGGCGCATAAATGTTTTAGCTGTTTCGTGCAATTCTTTGGCCGTTTGTGCCTTTGTGGCATTTACGCCGAACAGTAAAACTAAAGCAACTAATATTTTTTTCATTATTGTAAAGATAAAAAAGCAGTTTGATAAAAGGAGGAGCGTAAAAGAATTGCAAAAGTCTTATACAAATCTATTTTCGGCATAATTTATTAATGTTATAAACAGTTGTCTGAAAGTAAATTTACTT
>CAIKXD010000078.1 GCA_903831265.1 uncultured Bacteroidota bacterium | reverse complement strand
TCTTGGTTACGAGTCATATTTTCTTACTGTTGCCGACATTGCAGATATGGCGCGCGAACGCGGTATTCGCGTTTCAGCCCGTGGTTCTGGCGCAGGTTCAATTTTAGGACATCCTTTATTTTCTAAAACACCTTTAACAGAAGGACAGCTATCATCTTTATCTAATATACCATCACCATCTGTATCAATATATGGACAACAATCATTTTGTTTTGGCCCCTTTATATTTGGACATCTATCATCCTTATCTAATAACCCATCTGAATCTGAATCAGGCCAAGGACAGCCAGCATTTTCTTTTGGACCAAATCTTTTAGGACAATTATCTAAGAAATCTAAAACACCATCTTTATCTGTATCTGGACAACCTTTAAAAGCAACTAAGCCCGCAATATCTGGACATTCGTCTTTAGAATCCGTAATACTATCATGATCTTTATCTGGGCAACCTTTCAAATATCCTACACCAGCTATATCAGGACATTCATCATTTTGATCAATAATACTATCATTATCTTTATCTGGGCAACCTTTAAACTGAACTAACCCAGGAATATTTCTACAATCGTCTTTTTTATTTGGAACTCCATCTTCATCTTTATCTCTTTTTGGTCCTATCACAATATTAAAACCAAAACTTAAATGAACATGCTTTGCGTTTTCAGGATTAATGACTGCAAGAATATTATCTGTCATCACGTAAAATTGAAGAGGTCCACCTTTTAAATTTAAACCAAATCCAACATTATTATAAGACCGCCCATACGCAGAATAATTTACACTTGCATACAACCAATTTCTAAGTCTAGTATTTATGGCCAATGAAAAACCCGCAGTATATTTAGAAGCTACAATTTCATTATAAAGTAAAGCACTTGAGTAAAAATGTTTAGTAAATTCATACTTAGCTCCAAGATAAAATTTAGTTTGTAATTTAGTTACATATGAATTGTGCTCTTGATGTTGTTGAAAAACTTTAGTCAACGTATCAGACAAATTATTCGATGAAGAAGCATCATTAAAATTAATTCCTTTAAATGTATAATTTACATCACTAGAAACATAATTTGCTATATTAGTTGACCAACGAATGTAACCTAGATCTAATAAACTTGCGTTTAATTGAAACTTTTTTAATAATTGATATGAGGCTCCAAGATCCAATGCTATTCCAGAGTTTTTAAAATTGTATGCCGATTTAGCAATCTGAATTGGATCATTAAGTGCTGTAGTATCTAAATTGGAAGAATTTACTTGCATTTTCCCATCTATCGTTAAGTCAAAATTAGTTGGATCAGTTGATATACCTAATTGACTTTCGATTGTTTTAATATTTGCAATACCAGAAAGCAACTTTATTCTTCCTCCTATGATTAATTTGTCATTAACATTTCTATTATATCCTAAACCATACTCAATGTAAGACATTAAATCAAACCCTAAACCATCAAAAGATGCTCTTTGACCTATAAAATCTTTTCCATTTCCTTCTAGTGCAATTTTTAATAAATCTTTAGGATATGAAAATCTACTTTGAAAGCGATTAGTAGCATTAAAACTGAAAAAACTTTTTTTAATTCTAAATCCAAAACCAAATATCTCATTAGACATTTCCAGATTTATATAATTTATAGGTTTCATTTTAGATACAGCTAATGCAGCAGTCAGATTCAAAGAATCATCCTGAGGTCTTGACTCTAAAACATCACTCAATTT
>CAIKXD010000077.1 GCA_903831265.1 uncultured Bacteroidota bacterium | reverse complement strand
TATATTTTTGCATTTACTGGCTTATAGTTTGTCGCAAAATCTAAACTGTCCTCCTTAGAAACGTTGCCAAAAGCTTGACGAGGCTTGTCCCATTCAATTAGAGCATTGTTATACAAACCAATAAAAGATAAATCTGAAGATGTTACTCCTCCTTTCCATTGATTTGAATCAATTTTTATTTTCGCATAAATACTCGAAGAAAATTTATATGGAAATGGGTCAATAACTTGTCCACAAACTAGTTTGCTAAGTGTTACGAAAACTGATAAGAAAATAATAAAATGTCTTGTCATACTATTTCAATAAATGAGAGGTTTGTTGGGCAGAACGCTAATCGCAGCTAACGGACAGGGCTTGCTGCTGTGCTGGTATTCATTGAACGTCCAGCCCGGAACCGCTGCTGATTGAAAATATGAAGATGAAGTTAACAACAAAAAGCCAAATAGAATTCCGTCGGCTGGAACTGCTGCTGATAGCGAACAAAAAGATGAGGATTTATTCGTCAGCCAGCATAGCAGCAAACCCCATGTTGTATGTTCGCCCTTCTTCGTGGTCATCTACAATGTGGGTCTGTGTCCAACCGTAGAGTGTTGCCTGTGCGTAGGAACAAGGCAGGCTCTTTTGCAAGGTTAGCTTTTGTGTGTCGGCTTTGTGTGCCTTGCAAATGTGCCTGACTTGGTGCGTCGGCTGATTAATTTAGGTTTCTGTATTCGTTAGGTGTCATACCAGTTTTTTGCTTGAACAGTCGTGTAAAATGTTGAGGGTACTTAAAGCCCAATTCATACGCTACTTCGCTTATTGATTTTTCAACATTAAAAATCCGTTCTTTGGCAACATTAATTACTTTGGCTTGTATGTATTCCTGTGCCGATTGTCCTGTTTCTTTTTTTATTAAATCTCCAAAATATCCCGCAGATAAATTCAATTCTTTTGCACAGTCGGCTACTGATGGCAAACCTATGATTTGTGGTTTGTCTGTTTGAAAATAATTATTCAATAAGGTTTCAAATTTCTCTAAAATGCCCTGATGAACTTTGTCACGGGTAATAAATTGCCGGTCATAAAAACGAGTACAGTAGTTCAACAATAATTCAATGTTGTCTACCAGCAACTTTTTACTGTGCTTGTCAATAGCATGTTCCAATTCATATTCAATTTTTGAAAAGCAGTCTAATACAATACGCTTTTCCCTTTCTGAAAGATGTAATGCTTCATTTGATTGATAGCCGAAAAAACTATACTCCTGAATATGTTTGCCCAATGGTGTTCCGTGTATCATGTCTGCATGAAACACAAGTGCATGACCTTTCGGCTGATATGCTTCTCCGGGATTGTCAACACTAATCACCTGACCCGGTGCAATAAATACCAATGTCCCTTCTTGATAATCGTAAGTATGCCGTCCATAACGTAAGTTGCCACAGTCAACTTGTTTTAAAAACACGGTATAAAATCCAAAATACATATTGGAAGCTTTTCTCGGGTCTGCCTTCGCCAAATCAATTACACTTACAAGCGGATGCAAAGTTTCATTGTTGTTAAAAACATTGTAATCGTTTACCGTTTCAAATCGCCGTATATTATCCATTGGAAATAAATTTATGACCTAAAATTACCACCTTGTTTCCAGTTTATTACAAGGGTGATACTGGAAAAGCAATATTGGTAAGAGAATCAGCAATCTGTATAACATCTAAAATAAGTAAACTGGCGACCTTTGCCATGAAATATTTTTACTCAATACTTTAAAAACAAATAACATGAAAAGACTAATCCTTCCACTAATAATGCTTTTGCTCTGTGTTGAAAGCTTCGCCCAAAATCCAATTGAAGAAGAAGTTAAAACCCTTTCTAAACAAAAATGGCAATGGATGGCAGATAAAAATGTAGATTCCTTAAATCTGCTTTTTGATGATAAATCAATGTTTGTACACATGGGCGGAAGTTGGGGGAAAACACAGGAACTAAACGTAATCAAAGGCGGTGGAATTCATTATAAAAAAGCAGGGGTTTATTCGGTTATTATAAACATTATTGGCAATACAGCTATTCTGTTAAATGATATTGATTTGATTGCAGTTGTGGGTGGAAACGAAGTAACCAATCCCTTCATGGTAACGGAAGTGTATGTAAATGAAAATGGCAAATGGAAGATGGGTTCTCTCACTTTTTCAAAATTATCAAGACCTGTTAAAATTAAATAATTATGAAAATGCTTAGTCTAAAAAAAACAAGTCAATCTACAACCCTTGTAATTATAGCAATTACAATTTCGCAATTCTTTACGGCTTGTACATCTACCAAACAAACTATGAGCAGCACACCAATAACAATTCAACAGCAGGGCAGTTTTTCTGCTGGCGGTACAGTTAAAACAAGTGAAGGAACTTTCGATGCTTTAAAACCTTGGAATGAACAACAAGGTGGTCAAACAAGGCACGGCGACCATGCCGATGTCTTTTACCAAATTCCGGTGAACGCCAAACGCAACGCAATGGTTTTTCTACATGGATACGGTCAGAGCCGCCGTAGTTGGCAAACTACTGCTGATGGCAGGCAGGGCTTTGCAGATATTTTTTTACGAAATGGGTATGGTGTTTACCTTGTTGACCAACCCGGTCGTGGTGCTGCCGGGCAAGTTTCCAGTCCCGGACAAATTACTGCAACACCCGATGACCAAACTTGGTTTACACAATTTCGCATTGGTTTATATCCAAATTTCAATGAAGGTGTCCAGTTTCCAAAAGACAGTTTATCAATGGACAAATTTTTCCGTATGATGACTCCCAATACAGGAAATGTAAATGAAGAAACAATTGTAAATGCCATGTCTTCGGTATTTGATAAATCAGGCAATGGTATTTTGTTTACACATTCAGCAGGCGGTGCACCGGGTTGGAAAACGGCTATTAAAAATAGTAGTGTAAAAGCAGTTATTGCAATTGAGCCTGGCGGATTTGCTTTTCCAGAAGGAGAAGTGCCAGCAGACAATCGTGGCGGAAAGGGCATACCATTAGACGAATTTAAGAAGCTAACCAAAATTCCTATCGTTGTTTATTATGGCGACTATATCCCCAAAGAAGAAACCAAAGCCAGTTCACTTAATTTTTGGCGAAATGTTTTGGCTACCGCAAGGCAATGGGCAAAAGTAGTAAATGCACATGGCGGAGATGCTACTGTAGTTTATTTACCTGAAATAGGAATAAAGGGCAATACACATTTTATAATGTCCGATTTAAACAATGTTGATATAGCCAATTTGATTGCAAAATGGTTAAAAGAAAAAGGATTGGATAAATAATGTTAATCAAAAAACCAAAGCATGAAAAAAATGAAAGCATATGTTTTAACTGCAGTGATATTTTGCATTTCATTCTTTTCAAGTCATTCTAATGCACAACAAATGACAAGTGATAATAAAAGTTTGAATGACAAAGAGAAAAGTATCATCATCATTTCATCGCTTGCTGCAAAAGGTGATTTGAACAAATTGAAATCAGGACTTCAAGAAGGGCTTGAAGCAGGACTTACTGTAAATGAAATAAAAGAAGTGTTGGTTCATTTGTATGCTTATTGCGGTTTCCCTCGTAGCATTCGTGGTTTGCAAACTTTTATGGAAGTGCTGAAAGACAGAGTAGCGAAGGGAATCAATGATACTACTGGTAAAGCAGCATCGCCGGTTAATACAGATGATAGCAAATACGAAAGAGGAAAAACAATATTGGGAGAACTGACCAAAATGCCACAACCCAATACCCTTTCCGGTTATTCCGCTTTTGCTCCGGCAATAGATAGTTTCCTTAAAGAACACCTGTTTGCAGATATTTTTGAAAGAGATATATTGACTTATGCCCAAAGGGAATTAGTTACTATTTCTGTAATCGCAACAATTGGAAATGCCGACCCAATGCTTCAAAGCCATTTAGGTATTTCTTTAAATGTTGGTATCACATCTGAACAGTTGAAAGAATTTGTAAAAATTATTAAACCGACTATTGGCAAAAAGAATGCAAAATCTGCTGGGGCAGTATTGGAAAAAGTATTGAAAAGCAGACAACTTCAATGAAAAAAAATGAAAAAAATATTTATATCAATAATAGCAATTACAGCTATGACGACAGCAACAGCACAAATAACGCAAAAAGAAAATAAGCAAAATCCTTTTGGATTAGTATATGGTGGAGCGATAACCCAAAATGTAAAAGGAAAAGTAAATATTCATCCTGTAACCTACAAGTTAAATGGTATTGACATTGCCGCCAATGTTTACACACCTGCTAATTACGATACATCAAAAAAATATCCGGCAATTGTAGTAGCACATCCAAACGGTGGTATAAAGGAACAAACAGCCGGGCTGTATGCACAATATTTGGCAGAAGCAGGTTATATAACTATTGCAGCAGATGCAGCATATCAGGGTGCAAGTGGTGGACTACCACGCCATACCGATAAACCTGAATATAGAACCGAAGATATTCGTGGCATGGCAGATTTTATTAGTCAGTTCGCCGGGGTTGATGCAAATCGTTTAGGGGCTTTTGGTATTTGTGGTGGCGGGGGATATACTTTAAAAGCAACCCAAACCGACAAACGGTTTAAAGCAGTGGCAACATTAAGTATGTTTAATTCAGGTGAGGTAAGGCGTAATGGCTTTCAGAATTCACAAATAAATACCATTCAACAACGCTTACAACAAGCATCGGATGCCCGTATGCAGGAATCGGTTGACGGTAAAATAATATATGGTGGTGTAGCAAGTATAACAGACGAAGAAATTGCTAAAACAACAACTGATTTATATCGTGAAGGATATGAATATTATTACAGAACTCATAAACATCCAAACTCCACCTTTCTTTATACGTTGAGTAGCCTGCAAAATTTAATGAGTTGGAATGCCGCTACGGATATGGATTTACTTAACCAGCCATTATTGATGATTGCAGGAAGTAAAGCTGATACAAAATATATGACCGATGAAGCATTTGCCAAAGCGATCAATACAAAAAGCAAGGAACTATTTGTAATTGATGGGGCTACACATATTCAAACTTATTGGAAACCGGATTATGTTTTGCAAGCGGTTAATAAACTGGTGAGTTTTTATAAAACCAATCTCTAAACTTTCAAATTATGAAACTTAAGATAAGCTACATACTGCCATTGTTTTTATTTGCTTTGGCGGCTTGTAATAACAAAAAAGAAATGAATAGTTCAACAAACGACAACGAAATTGTTTTTCCAAAAGGAGAAAAAATTACCAATGATAATTTTACAGGTACTGCATATTTACAAATGTTGATTGCTGCTGACAGTCTCAATGCCACGGCAGTAGGGAATGTAACTTTTGAACCCGGTGCCAGAACCAAATGGCATTCGCATCCGGGAGGACAAATATTATTAGTAACAGATGGTGTTGGTTATTATCAGGAAAAAGGTCAACCCAAAAAAATACTTCGTAAAGGTGATGCAATTAAATGTCCGCCTAATGTACCACATTGGCACGGTGCAAGTACCGATACAGCTTTTGTACAATTAGCAGTTACAAACAATGACAAAGGGACTGTTGTTTGGTTAGAGGAAGTAACTGATGCTGTTTATAATAGTTCTAATCAATAGTCGCCTCTTAAAAATTTTGAGGTAAAAGGTATTTGTCCGCTGGGTGGTGGGTGGGCATTGGTGTTCAGTAAAGATATATTGTTGAAGTGTTGAACTGATGATGATAGATATTCGTCAGCCGGGGTGCAGTGGGCTGTGCGGTGGCATTTTTAGCTCTTTGCAAGGTTGGCTTTGTGTCGGGGTTTTGTGTGCCTTGCAATGTGCTAAAAATAGCGTAGGGTCGGGTCGGCAAAGTCATGGATGCTTGTATATGTGCAGGATGTTCAATAGGGTGACATACAACGTTTTGGGGCTTTGCGAAGGCTGGGATTAGAAGTACGAATGTTCAAATTTAGCACAATGTTCATTAGTATTCCAAATGTTCAATTTAGCACTGAAGCCCAGCTTTTGCAAAACCCCTGTTACCTGCTGGCATTATTT
>CAIKXD010000076.1 GCA_903831265.1 uncultured Bacteroidota bacterium | reverse complement strand
GAACAAATATTATTACGAATCAAATCCACAAAAAACTCATTTGAAGTGAATTAAAAATCGCATAGATTTATAACCCGACAAAGCCGTTTGAATATGTCTCAATAAAAAACATACCAACTAGTATGTTTTTACAAAGCACTTAACTTTTTCTCTACACCCATGCCTGGCGCTGTGCTTAACAACAAATGCCCATTCTCTAAAGTAACGCCAGTAAACAAATCATTGGTCATCATTAAATGCCCATCTAAGTCAACCTTATCGAATAAGTTCGCAAGATTGGCTGCTGCTGTTATGGCACACACCGACTCGGCCATGCATCCTAGCATTAATTGCAAATTATAATGCCTTGCTAATTTTACCATTTGATAGGCATCGGTAAGTCCACCGCACTTCATTAATTTGATGTTTACCCCATCGAACAAATGGTGTTTACTTTCTATATCTTCAATGGTTTGAATCGATTCATCGCCAAAAATTGGCAGTAAACTGTTTTCTTTCAACCAAGCAAAATCAGCAATTAAAATTTCGGGCAATGGTTGCTCTGCATACTGCACCCCTTGACCATGAAGCCAATCTAATAACTCTAATGCCAATATGCTATTCGCAATGCCTTGGTTAAAGTCAACGCCCAATGGTTTTTGTGTAGTTGATTTGATAAGTGTAATGGCGTGTTTTACATAATTTACATCACCATTTAGTTTTATCTTGATAAAAGGAAACGCTTCGGCCTTTTTTAATTGTCGCATTAAAAAAGCATCATCGCCTATACCTATGGTAAATGAGGTCGGGATTGGTTTTGCAGTTTCATTTGTAAAAAAGGAACGCACTGGACTATTGCTGATTTTTCCTTTTAAGTCGAGCAAAGCCATATCCAATGCGGCCTTTGCTGGCAAGCAATTGGAGAAGGTATTGATATAAATTCTAATTTCTTCAAAGGCATCAATTGAATTGAAAGACTCCAAATTCAAGCCCGCTAAAAAGTCTAAATTGGCTGAACGTTTCTCTTTCATGTATGGTGGAAAAGAAGCTTCACCATACCCAACTTGACCATCACTTGTTAGCTCAACGTATATTATTTCGGTACCTGTGCGGGCATTGGCCGAAACAGCAAATACCTCATCGAACCTTAAATCATAAGGATAAAATTTTAATTGCATCATCACCTCTTAGAGTTGCGAATGTACAGTGCAATTAAAGCTTCATAAACAATACTTATACTACCTATCAACAAAAAAAACTTATCAAGTACAAATTAATTGAAACATAAAGCTTTTAGTAAAAAACACATGAAGAATAAGTTATTTTGTTGTTTTTTAGTACAATTTAAAAATTCTGACTGAGCCATACAATCATTGCTTTGACAAGCCTTAGTTAATTCTGTTTCTTTCGTTTTATTTGATTAATTTTTGCAACTACCATTCAAGAATTTGTCAAATTTACCCTACCAACTTGCCCATTAGACAGCAAAATAACATTCATTGTTGCAAGAAATAATGGCTTTTTTAAAAGAAAGTTAAAAAAATTACAACTTACTGTTGAATTAGTAAACAGCTTATTCACAAATATATATTATATTCGCTTTAATTTAATTTTTACGAAATTCATAAAATAAAACCCAATTTATTCAAAAAAAACGTCGAAAATGGAGGAATGGCCTAGAATTTGGCAAAATTTTACTATTTTCGCACCAAACTAAAATAACCTCATCTCAATGAGTAGAAAACTAATTACAATTGGTCGCACGTTCTCTCTATTGTTTATACTTTCGTTTTTCAACGCAAGTTATGGACAGTGTAAGGCCGATTTCACCCTCCCTACTTTTCAATGTTTCGGCAGTAAACTTATATTTACCAATACTAGTACAGGCAGTAACTTGCAGTACCGTTGGGATTTTGGCGATCCTTTTTCAGGCGCATCAAACACTGACACAATTGCCAATGCCAGTCACACCTACTTGATAGATGGCCTCATCAATGTTAAACTTATTATTAGCAGCAATAGTGGCTGCGCTGACACCATT
>CAIKXD010000075.1 GCA_903831265.1 uncultured Bacteroidota bacterium | reverse complement strand
GTTGATATTAAAGCCAAAGCAATTAATTTTAAAAACGCATGTAGGCGCTAAGCTGAAGCCAAGCCATGTGCGATGGGCTTAGTGCCGTTAAGGTTACTCAAATGTATCTTTTAAAACTTATGCTTCAGGAAATTAATATCTATGTAAAGCTTTTAGATAAATACAAAAAAATTCGCAGAGGATTATATTTTCAAGCAGAATTAAAGCACAAAGTCAAATAAAAATTTTAAGGTTTTGAGTTATGATAGACATTATAGTAAAAAGGCCGTCACTAAGCCCAACCTTAAAATGGCTGCGCGTCAGCTTAGCGCCTACTAGGGGTTGCATTAAGGATTGATAATTTGATTAGCTAATAGGAATAATTTATTTGTCAAAGAAAGACTTGACTATTGTTTAACGTTGACCATCTTTTTTGGAAGATAATATCATAAATTATGAAAAACATTTTAACGACTCGACCCGCATTAATTTCAGTTCTTTTTTTTGTAATTCTATCTTTTTCATCTTGTTCTGATAATGACTTACCCCGTAAAAGCGGAGCCTTGATTCGTATTTCTTTAATTTATACCAATTGTATTTATTAAATAGGCCCAAGCTACTTAATAAATTTACAATGGTTAATGCCGACACAACTTGAAATTAGTACAATAAGGCTTGGCCGCAATTGTACTAAATTAAAAGTGTAATCGGTATAAGTTATTTTTCGTATTGTAACTTTTGGTGTAATTTTATTAGCGTTAGGGATTGCAACGGAAATCTTTTTTGGCCAAAGCCAAAAAAATTGGAGTGGAAAGCCCGGCAAATCCGAAGGAGTTGCAACGCCCAAATATTTTAAAACAATAGTACTAAAAATTGAACTTTTGATTACTTGTTATGTCATCTTTAAATAATGAACAAGAAACAAGGAATAATAAATTTAGCATGTTGAGGTAAAACCGATTTTATTGAACTGTATTTTGTTCTATCGGCATTATCATGAAGTGCTCTATGGCGCAAAAAGTCCTAAAAACGCAAAAGCCTCACATTGCTGTGAGGCTTTTTGCGGAGCGGACGGGACTTTTTTGGCACGCCAAAGCCTTGCTAGATAAGGATTCTATATTTTTCATGTGTAACATTTGTGTCAATTATTGTTTTTTTTACATTCACTTAATTCATTTTGTAAACGAATTAACTCAGTCTTGCAATCGTTTAATTCTTTCAAAAGCTTTACCTCTTTCATCACAAAATCCAACTCTGTTTGAACCTGGTCGATTTGCTTTGCTTCATCAACTTGATAAAAATTGACCATGTTCTTATCGCCAACCCCTAAAAATAACCAATTCAAATCTACTTGTAAAAGCCTACTTATTTCTATTAACTGATTCATTGTAGGGCTATTGTGTCCATCAGGAACAAACCACTTTGAAACGGTAGATTGGGTAATTCCAATCATTTCTGCCAGCTTGTTCTGTGAAATATGCCTTTCTGCTAGTAATTCTTTCAATCTCTTCTTAAAATTATTCATTTGATTATCAATCAGTTATGCACATTGTAAAATAATATTCATTATATGAATAGGAAATATGTGTTTAAAGAATTTTATTTGTAGGTTTTATACTTTTTTTTATTCCTTTTTTACTCCATTATATTCTAATCTATTCTAAACTATTCTAAACTATTCACAATAACTATGCCAAAAATCAATGTTTTACACCTAAAAAAATTAAAATCTAAACTGCCCTTTGGTAGTATAGCTAAAATCGCTAAACAGCTTAATTTAAGTATTGGGCATGTGTCAAATATCCTCAACAACAAAAAGGTTGATAACCATGGAGTACTTCTTTTAGCTGCCAAAATGGCCAAGCAAAATCAAAATGAAATATTCAACATGAAATTGAAAGCAGAACAAATTATTAAATCGTTATAAAATTAAAGTTATGCATATAAGGAATAATTATAACTTAAATTTTAAAATTATTCGCATAAGCACTTTTCTTAAAGACAAGCTTATTCTAATCCTCAATACTTTTAACATGCATGTCAATTCAAACAAAATCAAAATCTATATCGCAGGTCCAATAACTGACCTGCCCGAAAACAATATCGATGAATTTCGTATCGTAGAAACAATCCTAAAAAAGAAAGGATACGACACCATTGTGCCGCATGATCTATTCTGTGGAATAGACACGCAACACTTCAGCCATGCGGATTACATGAACATATGTTTACCTGCAGCTAAAAATTGTAACTGCTTATGCTTCCTTGAAGGCTGGAGAGAAAGCAAAGGCGCAATCATGGAAATGGAGCTGGCCATCGAAAACAACCTAAAAGTTGTTTTTGCCAAAAACTTCCTTCCTGAATATTTAGCAGAAAGACAATATAGGCTAACCCTTAACCGTGAACACAATGGTTAAGCACTACGGAAGCCTATCAACAGAGGCTAATTTTCAAGGTTTTTTAAATTTAGCTTGCCAATTATTGTCAACCAATATAACCGAATTAACAACCGCTTGCCGCAAAAGAACTATCGTGAAAAAAAGACAAGCGATTCACTACATATTACACCGCAAAGCTGGAATGCGCAGCGTTGATGTTGGGGAACTCATCGGAAACAAAGACCATGCAACAGTTTTATACAGCTGCACCGCCATTCAGAATGACCTTGACCATAATTATATTGACAGCACCATCTACTACAAGTCTGCAAAAATTGCCTTGGTTGAACACTTAGCCTCTAATCACCAGGATGTCATCACGCTTTTTGCAAACTGTAACGGAATATTACTATCAAATCAAACAAAAGCAGATGCTCATTCAACCGCAATGCCATAACGATTGAACTACACGCAAACGAGAGTCTAACGCAGTTCAGCCTACCGTTTCTAATTTAACAACTTATTTTTATGCCATTAATTAATACCACCACCATAGAAGCGGTTTACGCCATCGACCTCGAAACTGTCATTAGCAAAGTTGTGGCACTCACAAAAAAAGGGGCGAACCTCTCAGGGAAATGCCCATTCCACGAGGAAAACAGCGCAAGCTTCAATGTAAATTTAAGCAAAGGAATTTACAAATGTTTTGGTTGCGGAAAAGGTGGAAACAACGCTATTGCTTTCTACAGAGAAATCAATAAATTTGATTTTCCAACAGCCGAAATAGAACTTGCTAATCAACATGGCATTCATATACAATATGAAGAAGGAGCAGCAGCAGAAAAACAAGTTGCAGCCATACAACGCAAAACCGAACTTGTTGATATTAACTCATTAGCCAATGAATTTTTTATCGAACAATACAACACTCACAAACCTAAAATAAGATGCAAGGCCTCCACAGCTGATGATTGGGAACTGGGTTTCGCACCTGCTGGTTTCCACAACTTAGAGAAATACTTTCTTGCAAAAAAAGATGTTTCTACACTGGCCATGGAGGTTGGACTATTAAAGCTGAGCGAAAAGAAAATGATCTACGATGCTTTTCGAAATCG
>CAIKXD010000074.1 GCA_903831265.1 uncultured Bacteroidota bacterium | reverse complement strand
CCTGATAGTTTTTGGTAAAAGCTTAAAGGTTCAAAGGATTTTGTTTTTATAATTTGCAGCTCATTGGCAATATCGCTACCGAATGATTTATCTAAAACAGGGTAGGAGGCCTGTGTTTCATCAACGGTAATTACAATGGGTTCAATCTTAAATTCAGGCAGGTATTTGCAAAATTTTAACCAACGCTGAACACCAGCACCACCGCTTGGTGGCCAATAATAGGTAAACAATAAAACCTTTTTAGTTTCATTATTCAATGTGCAATACCTTAGGGATGAATAAAAATAAAATTACTGACACTCAATACAATCCTCAACTTTCGTAAAGGTTAAATCTCTATTAATAGGTTGCCCATTATAGGTTTGATAAGGACTATCTAAATATCGGTCAAACTCAACCTTTGTCATACAACCTAAAGGAATTGGAAAACTGCTTCCTTTAATTTTACCATATACACAACCAAGGATTTCGCTGTCGGCTTTGTTACAACTTGCCTGAAAACTAATACCAAAAATGATAGTCAATAAAAATAAGCGGGATAGGTGTTTTAAGGGCATTTCTATTTTAAGATTTGCGGTAAATATAAAAATATTATTACATTTGGCGAAATTATTAAGGGGTGCTTTAGCAAAAAAGCTAAGGCTGAGATTATACCCGATGAACCTGATCCAGATAATGCTGGCGTAGGAAAACGGAATTAGCAGCTTTTTTTTAAAGCCCTCATAACTTTATATAATATTATATCTATGAGAGTTTTTTTATTGTTATGCCTAATTTCTATTTCTGTAAAAGCACAGTATTCCTTAAAGGGTGAGCTCAGTTCCGCTCAAAAGGATTTTTTAGTTTATGATGGCATTTATGTTGAGTTAATTCCGGGTAATAAAGTTGTAGCAATGCAACAAGGAAAATTTTATTTTTCGGATGTTAAAAAAGGTAATTATCGTATCCAAATTAGCGCTATCGGATTTAATCAATACAATCAAAGTATCAACATCAGTAAAGATACCAATATCAATATTGTATTAAAACCTTCAGTACAATTTAAAGATGAAGTAGTAATTTACAGCACAAAAAACTTAGCCAATTTTACCTCTATTCAGAGCCTCAACAAAGAGCAAATTCAAAAAGATAATTACGGACAAGATGTGCCTTTTCTGCTGCAGAATTTTACCTCTGTAAATGTTAGTTCTGATGCAGGCGCTGGCGTGGGTTATACCAACATGAGTGTAAGAGGTAGTGATGGAACAAGAATAAATGTTACCATGAATGGCGTTCCACTTAATGATGCCGAATCGCATGGCTCATTTTGGGTTAACCTTCCCGATTTTTTATCATCTGCCGAAAGTATAACTTTGCAAAAAGGAATTGGTGCTTCTACCAACGGTGTTGCTGCATTTGGCGCTAACCTAAATGTACAAACAAATACTTTAAATGCCGAACCTTATGCCGAAATAAATAATGGTTATGGCAGTTTTAATACCATTAAAAACACATTGAAAGTTGGTACTGGTCTTATCAATAACAAGGTTTCGCTCGATTTGCGTTTGTCTAATATTGTTTCAGATGGTTATATCGATAGGGCTTCGAGCGATTTAAAAAGTTATTTTGTGAGTGCAGGCTGGTATCATAAAACAAATATTATAAAGTTTAATCACTTTGTTGGAAAAGAAAAAACCTATCAGGCATGGAATGGTGTACCTCAGGATACGCTTGCCAATAACAGAACATATAATGAATTTAATTACCAGAATCAAACCGATAATTACACGCAACAACATTATCAGCTGTTTTATTCAAGCGTGCATAAAAAATGGATGTTTAATACCGGATTACACTATACTAGAGGTTTTGGCTATTACGAAGAATTCAAAAACAATCAGCAATTTAACGATTATAATTTAACTGATGTTGTTGTGGCTAATGATACAATTATTGAAACAGATTTAGTAAGAAGGCGCTGGCTCGACAACCATTTTTATGGTGCAATCTATAGCATAACATACAATCCTGATCTAAACGCTCAAAAATTCTTTAAAACAAAATTGGTAATTGGTGGTGGGGCAAATCAATATGTTGGCGATCACTTTGGTGAAATAATATGGAGTAAATTTGCTTCTAATGGCCAAATAGGAGATAAATATTATAATGATGATGCGCTTAAAACCGATGCCAATCAATATGTAAAACTTGATTTTTATTTACCTAAAGCATGGACAATTTTTACCGATTTGCAATATAGATTTGTAGATTATCGCTTTACAGGATTTAATGATTTACTGGTTGCCACGCCACAGCAGGCGCAATATCACTTCTTTAATCCTAAAATTGGCTTTATGCGTTTGCAAACATTTTTCACTGATGATAAAAACGAAATTAAACCTGCCAGCTATAAACTATATGGTTTTTATGGATTTAGCAATAGAGAACCTGTACGTGTAGATTTTACCAACACAACGCAATTGAGCAGACCAAAACATGAAAAAATGCACAACGTGGAACTTGGCTACGAAAAAACTTTCCTCAAAATAGTAAATTTTAAAATTAACTATTACCTACAATATTATATTGATCAACTGGTTTTAACAGGACAAATTAATGATGTTGGTGCATACACCAGAACCAACGTAGATAAGAGTTACAGAACAGGTTTTGAAGTAGAGACAGAAACCCAATTTTTTAAAAATTTAAAATTAGTGACAAGCACAACCATCAGTAAAAATAAAATTTATAACTTTAATGAATTTATTGATGATTACGATATTGGTGGCCAGATAAAAAATGAATACAAAAATACTGATATTGCTTTTTCTCCGAACCTAATGGCTGGCGCAGGACTTGAGTACATCCTGAAAAGAAATACCATGTTCAATCTTACTGCAAAATATGTAGGCAGTCAGTATTTAGATAATACCCAAAACCAAACCCGAATGCTGAAAGAATTTACCTATTTTAACTTTAACGCTTCGCACACTTTTTATGGTGTAAATTTTAAAGCAATAACCATTGGCTTAAGAATCAATAACCTTTTGAATAGCCTATATGAGGCAAACGGATACACCTATAGTTATCAATATGGAGGCGAATTAATTACCGAAAATTTTTACTACCCACAAGCAGGAACCAATTACATGGCAGTATTTAACTTGAAGTTTTAACAGCCATACATTTGGGTTTAATCCAATATTATTCAAAATTTGACTAACAGATTAAGATGTTTAATATTTTTTGAATAACAAAATTTTCAAATGTTGAATTTTTGTGTTTTATTTGAATAAAATATAAAACAATGAAAAAAAACTCCTCATTATTATTTCTAATCTTCTTTTTATTTAACCTTCAATTCCTAAGTGCTAGGCATAATGCAGCTGTACCTAAAAACAGTTTTGTATTACCTAAAGGAGCAACCGAAGCTGATTATTTGTCAAAAACACTTGTTTTTAAAGTTAATGAACAATTTAGAAACGAATGCACTACAAGTAAAATTACTGATGCTGAAATTCAAGCTCAGTTAAATTTATTAGGTGTTATTCAATTAAAAAAACTTTTTCCACACGCTGCAATTCCTGAAAAGAAATTCAATGCTCAAGGGCAGGCTCTGGCCGATTTAACTTTGATATATGAGGTAGTTTATTCAAACAACCTAAGTGTTGAAGAAGCAGCAAATAAATTGTTGAGCACAAATAAATTGCAATTTGCAGAGCCAAAATATATTAATAGATTGCATTTGGCTGTAAATGATCCCCTTGCAACTACCCAAACTTTTTTAACTAAAATAAATGCATACAATGGCTGGAATACTTCTATTGGCGATACCAATGTAGTGATAGGCATTGTTGATTCGGGCTCAGATATTGATCATCCGGATTTAGTTGGAAATATTAAAATTAATTATGCCGATCCTGTAAATGGTATTGATGATGATGGTGATGGTTACATCGACAATTTTCAAGGTTGGGATATGAGTGAAAATGATAATAACCCAAATGTGGATAATAGCACGCATGGTTCACACGTTTCTGGCTGTGCTGCAGCTTCAACAGACAATGCAGTTGGGGTGGCATCTCCAGGGTTTAAATGTAAGTTTTTACCTGTTAAATGTGCTGCACAAGCAAGCACAACTTCAATTGATAATGGTTACGAAGGTATCACCTATGCCGCTGATCATGGTTGTCAAATCATCAATTGTTCATGGGGAGGTGGCTTTTTCTCTCAACTAGGGCAAGATGTAATTAACTATGCAACCATTAACAAGAACGCATTAGTATTAGCTTCTGCAGGAAATGACAATATCGATTCGCCTGCTTATCCAGCAGCTTTTCAATATGTAACCTCTGTTGCTGCAACCACCAATGCCGATAACAAAGCAAGTTTTTCTAATTATAATTATACGGTAGATATTAGTGCACCTGGCAACAATATTTATTCTACCGTGTCAACCAACAATGGCTATACAACAATGAGTGGCACTTCAATGTCAGCTCCTGTGGCTGCTGGAGCAGCGGGTGTTATTAAATCTCATTTTCCGTCATACAATGCATTACAAGTAGGAGAACAATTAAGAGTTACCTGCGATGATATTTATGGCCAAGCTGCCAACAATAACTATAAAGGCAGATTAGGAAAAGGCAGAATCAATATGGGTAATGCTTTAACACAATCACTTCCCTCTGTAAGAATGCAACCTATCAACTTTACTGATGGTAATGATGATGCGTTTGTAGCTGGAGATACGATAAAAATTAGTGGTGATTTTTTAAATTACTTAGCACCTACAAATAACTGTAATGTGGTTTTATCAGCTCAAACAAATCCTACTTATGTTAACATTATTGGTGCAAATTACAATATTGGCGCTTTAAATACCCTTGCCACCACAAATAATAACATTGCTCCATTTAAAGTAGTAGTTAACCCTGCAGCACCCTCTAATGCCGTAGTTTTATTTAGACTTTCTTATTCAGATGGAACTACTTATACCGATTTTCAAACATTCGAATTGATTATTAATGTTGATTATATTAATGTTACTATTAATGATGTATATACAACTATCACAAGCAAAGGAAGATCTTGTTACAATGGTGATGGTCAAACGCAAGGCTTAGGTTTTGTATACAGAGATTCATCATTAGCTTATGAATGTGGCTTAATGATTGGAACTTCAACAACTAAAGTAGTGAACACAGTTCGTAACACTACTGCAACTCCTGACAATGATTTTGCATCAATGGTTAGAGTAGGTGTAGATAATCCTACGGTAATTTCAGATTTTGATTTATCTGGTAAATTTAACGATAACAATGCCATTGCATCAGCTAAATTAAATGTTGAAGTAAAGCATCGTTCATTTACATGGAATGCCCCTGGTGATATGAATTATGTGATGGTTCAATACAACATAAAAAATACATCAACTGCTGCTTTGAATAACATGTATGCAGCTATTTTTACCGATTGGGATATTCAAAATTACAGTGAAAACAGATCTGACCAAAATGCTGCTTTAAAGTTAGGATACAGTTTTGCTACCTCGTCAACCCAACTATACGCAGGGGTAAAAGTTTTAAGTAACACACCATTTAACATGTACGCAGCTGATAATATCACTGGTGGCGGTGGTGGAATTAATTTATCAGATGGATATGATACAAGTGAAAAGTACCAAACAATGTCAACATCAAGAACGCAAGCAGGTGCCAATGGTGCTGGAAACGATGTAATTAATATTGTAAGCACTGGGCCTTTTAATGTTGCAGTTGGCGATTCAATTGTTGTTGCATTTGCTTTAATTGGGGGCGAAGATTTAGCAGAGCTAGAAACAGGCGCTGCTAATGCACAAATTAGATACGATGCAGCTTTTCCAACAATTACAGCAACAAATGATATTGCTGTGCAAGTGCCGATGTTAACTGTGTTTCCTAATCCTGCAAACGGAAATGTTAATTTCAATTTTAACTTAACTGAAACAGAAAAAGTACAAATTGTGGTGTTTGATGTTAAAGGTAAATTGGTAAAACAAATAACTGATGCTAAACACAGTGCAGGTATCAATAATATTCAAGTGTCGTTGAATGAACTTCCTGCAGGTATTTATACTTGTAAGTTAATTACTAATGATGCCGTATTAAATACAAAACTTACCTTAGTAAAATAATTATTTTTCTTATTTTTTTAAAAAAGCACGGAACTTTTCCGTGCTTTTTGTTTTAATTTGTGTGTGTAGTCATTATATGTTTGATTATTTCACAACGTTTATATTTTATGGATAAATCAAGTATTGTAAGTTATTTTAGAAACCAAGCTAGCTCGGGCGATTGGGCTTCCTTGTACGATCCAAATAATAAAATTAGCTACCCATTCATTCAACGATTTATTAAAACAGTTAATTTAATGCAACCTATAAATGGAAACATTTTAGATATGGGTTGTGGCACTGGTATTTTAGTTAAAGTGGTGGTTGATGCTGGCGCTAGTTACACAGGTTTTGATGTAGCTCCCGAAATGATTGATGCTTGTAATCTTAGATTTAATAAAGAAACTGAGAAAGCTGAGTTTATATTAGCAGATTCTTCACAATTTAAAAGCGAAAAATTATTTGATCAGGCAGTTGGAATGGGCTATATAGAGTATTTTGATAATCCAGATTTTGGAATGCAGCAAGCACATCGTTGGCTTAAATCTGATGGTAAATTAATCTTGTCGTTCCCTCATAAAAATTCAATCGATTACTTGGCAGTAAATATGCTCCTGCCATTCAGGAAAATAATGTCAGCAATTACGGGCAAAAAAACAATTAAACCGGATAGAAAAATGTGGTCGCAAATTGAAGCAATTGCTTTGTTTAAAAAACATGGATTTGAGCGAATAACAGTGGTAAATTATAATGTTAATTTATTTCACTATCCATTTAATAAAGTGGCTCCCAAATTATGCAATGCATTTAGCGCTATTGTTGAACACAGTTTACTAAGTAAAATTAGTTTTCTATCTACAAGTTTTATTATTTGTGCTGTAAAAAAATAAGCCTAATTTAATTGGGGATTTTCAGGAAAAAAGCTAAGCAAAGCTACATTACTACCCATGCTTCTTAAGGTATCTTTCCATAAATTTTTTGGCAAAATATCTAGAATGTTATCTTCAACATTTTCTTTTACCACCCATGAGTTTTCATCTAATTCCATTTCCAATTGACCAGCGTCCCATCCTGAATAACCAATAAAAAATCTTACCTTACTGAGGTTCGACTTATCTTTACGAAGGATATCCTTTAACATGCTAAAATCGCCACCCCAAAATAGTTTTTTTGAAATGGGTAAAGCACCTTCAATTTCTTTTCCTAAGCTGTGTATGAAAAAAAGATTGTCTTTGTTAACTGGGCCACCAAAAAACACAGTTGATTCAATTTCATCAAAATCGCGAACCAATCCGTTTAATTCAATATCAATTTGTTTGTTTAAAATAAAGCCTACAGTGCCATCATTATTATGTTCAACAATAAGCACAACAGAACGATTAAAGTATGAATCTTTAAGCGTTGGCTCTGAAATTAGCAACGATCCTTTTTTAGGTTTTACAGTATTAAGTGGCATGTATAACAAACGTAGAAAATCTTTTTTTTGTTTTAAGGGCCCATCCTTTTTTTTATGAACAGCCAATTGAACAAAAAAATGTTTGAGATAGGAAACAAAATAACACTTGTGCAAAAAAGACAATAGAGTTTAATTGCAAAACCAGATAAAAAAAATAAAAACTTTAAAAAAACAATTATGCTGCATTCAAATCCTAAATTTAGCACATAATTAATATCTTTATCCCACAAAAAAATGGCACTTTAGTTTATATATGCAAAGAATTTTATTGATTTCTTATTTTTTCCCACCATGCAATTTAACTGCTGCCGAACGTGTTAGCTCTTGGGCAAAACATCTAAATAAATTTGGTTATTAT
>CAIKXD010000073.1 GCA_903831265.1 uncultured Bacteroidota bacterium | reverse complement strand
GAAAACCATTAATTATTTAAAAAGTATTTTGGCAGATGAAGGGTTAAGAATGACCATTATTAAAAACGAAATGCTTGAAATGAAAGAAAAATATGGTGATGCACGTAAAAGTGAAATCGTATATTCTGCTGATGATTTTAGAATGGAAGATATGATTGCTGATGAGGATGTAGTAATTACCATATCTCGTTTAGGATATATAAAACGTACAGCACTTACCGAGTATAAAGCCCAAAACCGTGGAGGAACAGGCGCTAAAGGCACTGCCACGAGAGATGCAGATTTTTTAGAGCATATGTTTGTTGCATCAACACATAATTATATGTTGTTTTTTACCGAACAAGGAAAATGTTATTGGTTAAGAGCCTTTGAAATTCCAGAAGGTAACAAAGCCTCAAAAGGAAGAGCTATACAAAACATGGTTAACATAGCTCCAAACGATAAGGTAAAGGCCTACATTAATGTGAAAGATTTAACTGATGTTGACTACACAAAAAACAACTTCATTATTATGTGTACTCAAAAAGGCACTATCAAGAAAACATCTCTTGAGGCTTATTCACGTCCACGTCAGAATGGTATCAATGCCATTACTGTAAAAGAAGGTGATATGCTTTTAGAAGCGCACTTGACAAGCGGAAAGGATGAAATTTTAATTGCCTCACGCAAAGGAAAATTGGTTCGTTTTAATGAAGAGAAAGTAAGACCTATGGGCAGAAATGCTTCAGGAGTAAGAGGCATCAGGTTATCGGCAGAGAACGATGAAGTAATTGGCATGATTGCTGCAAAGAGCAACGAAACCAACATCTTAGTTGTTTCTGAAAATGGGTATGGTAAGCGCTCGGAAATTGAAGCTTATAGAGTTACAAATAGAGGTGCAAAAGGTGTAAAAACACTAAACATTACTGATAAAACTGGTTCTTTAATTGCTATTAAAGATGTTACCGATAATGATGATATCATGATTATTAACAAATCGGGATTGACCATAAGAATTAGAGTTTCTGATTTACGTGTTATGGGAAGAGCAACTCAAGGAGTTCGTTTAATTAAATTCAAGAGTAGTGATGCCATTGCAGCAGTAGCCAAAGTAGAAACAGATGAAGAGGAAGAAGCAGCAGCTATTGATGGTGAAGAGTTGATTGATAACACACCACTTGATGCTGATGACGATGATACTGATGATGTTGCAGATGATGCCGAAGAGGATACTGATACCGAAGAAGCAAGTGACGACAAAGAATAATTATTAACAAAAACTGAATTCAACTATGCAATTTAACAAGAAAACCATTTTAGCCTTATGCATTGGCTTTTACGGGGCAAGCAGCACCTTTGCTCAACAAAAAAATGTAGTAAGCGCTATTAATTATTTAGGTTATTACAATAAAGATAAGGATGCCAGCGATTTAATGGAAGCCAAGAAATACATTGATTTGGCTACTTTAGATGCTGAAACTGGAGCCAAGGCTAAAACATGGTCTAATAGGGCTGAAATTTATATGCTCCTTTATAACTCCAAAGATGCCAAAGTGGCTGATTTAAAGAATGGGTCTTTGGATGAAGCAGCAAAAGCTTATGCACAAACGGTAAAGCTGGATGAAAAAAACAATTATCCTCAAGCTAAAGATGGTTTAAAAATATGTGCCATTATTGCTAGCAATGCTGGAATCGAAAATTTTAAAGCTGCTAAATTTCCCGAAGCGCTTAATAGCTTTGAGAAATCTATCCAATTGAATGAAGAGTTTTTACAAAAAACTGACTCAAATGCAATATACAATGCAGCGCTTTCGGCTGAGAAGTCGCAAAATTATGATAAAGCAGTGCAATATTTTCAAAAAGCCATTGATATAAAATACGGAGGAAATGAAGATGGACCGATGCTACATAGTTTGCTAGCAGAAAGCTACTTAAAAAAAGGTGATAAAGTAAATTATATAAGCACAATACAAAAAGGTCGTCAATTATATTCCAATGATAAACAGTTGATTTTATCGGAATTAAATTATTTTATTGAAGCAGGTAAATACAAAGAAGCGATTACTAACTTGGAATTGGCGATGTCAAAAGAGCCAAATAATGAAATATTTCCTTTCAACATTGGTGTGATATATGACAATTTAGCCAATCCGGGAGAAGGTAAAACCGCACCAACTGAAAAGGAATTTAATGAATTTGTAGAAAAAGCTGAAGCTGCATACAAAAAGGCGATTGAAATTAATCCAAACTACTTTGATGCCTTATATAACATTGGTGCTTTATATTTTAACCGCGCTGTAAAACAAAGCGAAATTGTGAACAACATTAAGGATAACAATAAATATAAAATTGAAAGTGCAAAGGTTGATGAAATATTTAAAAAGAGTTTACCTTTTCTAGAAAAAGGTGAAGAGATAAGAACTAATGATGTTTCGACCTACAAAAATTTAATTAGTACACTACAAAAACTTTATCTAATGACAGAGCAAACAGAAAAATCTGTTGCTGCTAAGAGCAGGTTGGCTGGTGGTCCAAATAAAATTATTATTGGCGATGAAATAGCAGCTGTTGAAGAAAAATTAGGCAAGCCATTAAAAGTTGATACAACCAAAGGAAAATTTTATTCTACCGAAGTATTAGATTATCCAGAATACACACTATACATGGATGGCGGTTTTTTAACTAAATGGGTTAAGAAGTAGAAAGATTTGTTTATTGATGCGAAAAGGGTGCGGTATTTTACTGCACCTTTTTTGTTTTGGTTAATCTTGAAATCTTGTTGATTTTTTAAACCCAGATTCTCTTTCATTTTGCTTCAATCTCAAATATGTACTCCCATTTTGAATTTCAAAATAGCTGGCTCCTGATTTTGAACAATGCTCCTTTAAATTCATCTAATGTTCTAAAATTCAACATCGGGAGCAGTTTGAATGATGGCGGTTCGAGCCCGCCATGACGGTCTCATTGAGGTTTGAACTGTGAAATACAAAATTTACACAAAAGTTTTTATTAACCGGATTTTGCAAAAGCGATTGAAGTAAGGTGCCGCGCACCACGGAAAGCGCGACCGCAGCTCCTTTTCGGAGGTGCGGATTTGCCCAAATAATAATTTTATAAATCGTTTGCCTTTGCAATCATTTCGCTTACATCGAGGACTTGTACTTTGTCTTCTTTTTCGAAATGTTTTACGCCATCGCGCATCATGGTCATGCAAAACGGGCAACCTACGGCAATTACATCTGGATTGAGCGCCAGTGCCTCTTCGCTCCTTTCTACATTAACTTCTTTATTTCCTTTTTCGGCTTCTTTAAACATTTGTGCCCCGCCCGCACCACAACATAAACCATTGGCACGAGAGCGTTTCATTTCGTTTAATTCGGCATCTAATTTTTGTATAATATTTCGAGGTGCTTCGTACTCATTATTGGCACGGCCCAAATAGCAAGGATCGTGAAAGGTGATTTTTTTTCCTTTAAACTCCCCTCCTTCTACTTTTAATTTACCGCTATCGATAAGCTGTTGCACTAGTTGTGTATGATGCAACACCTCGTATTTGCCACCTAGCTCGGGATATTCGTTTTTAATGGTATTGAAACAATGCGGACAACCAGTAACAATTTTTTTTACCTCATAACCATTTAATACTTGAATATTTTGCATGGCTTGCATTTGAAATAAAAACTCGTTACCAGCACGTTTTGCAGGATCTCCCGTGCAAGACTCTTCGGTACCTAAAACAGCAAATTTTATGTTTACATGATTTAATATTTTAACGATTGCTTTGGTAATTTTTTTTGCACGGTCGTCAAAACTTCCTGCACATCCTACCCAAAAAAGGATTTCGGGTGTTTCGCCTTTGGCCATGTAATCGGCCATGGTTGGAACATTTATTTGGCTCATATTTTTAGTTTCTATTTTAAATTAATCTTCGGATGCCCAATTTAATCTATCGGCTGGAGAAAACTGCCATGGCGCACCATTATTTTCGATGTTGGTAAACATGCCATTTAAAGCTGCTGGGGCATTACTTTGTTCCATCACTAGGTATTGTCTTAAATCCATAATTACCGAAAGCGGGTCAAGATTTACAGGGCAAGCTTCGGTGCAGGCGTTACAAGTGTTACAAGCCCATAATTCTTCTTCGGATATATAGTTTCCTAACAAAGATTTACCATCATCTACAAAAGTTCCGTTGATATCAATATTTTTCCCAACTTTGGTGAGTCTATCGCGCGTGTCCATTAAAATTTTGCGTGGCGATAGCAATTTTCCGGTTTGATTTGCAGGGCAACTAGAAGTACATCGGCCACACTCGGTGCAAGTGTATGCATCCATTAATTGTTTCCAATTTAAATCTAACACATCTTTTGCTCCAAATTTAAGCGGTGTTTCGGGAGCTGGAGGAATTGCTGCATTGGGATCGAGCATTAGTTTAACTTCATTTGTAACTGAAGCAAGGTTATTAAACTCTCCTTTTGGTTTTAGGTTAGAAAAATAAACCGCAGGAAATGCAAGTAAAATATGGAAATGTTTTGAGTAGGGTAAGTAATTTAGGAAAGCAATAATACCAATGATATGAAACCACCAAGCTCCTCTTTCTACGAAAACTAAAGAGGCTGAGCTCATATTTACAAAAAGTGGACTTAATAAATTACTTATTGGAAAGCTACCTGCTTTTATATAGTGCCCGTATTCTCTAACTTGAAGCAGATGATCGCTACAATTCATTATTAGAAAAGCGCTCATTAAGAGCACTTCTGTAATTAAAATATAGTTGGCATCTGAACGAGGCCAACCATCAAGTTCTTTGTTCATGAATCGGTTGAGTTTGATGATATTTCTTCTAACAAAGAAAACAACACAACCAACAATAACCCCTAATGCCAGCCACTCGAATGAAGCAATTAAAAAATTGTATAAAGCCCCAGTAAAGCTAAGTATGCGATGTGTACCAAAAATACCATCAATGATAATTTCAATAACTTCGATATTTATGATTACAAATCCAACATACAACAAAATGTGCATTACACCTGCTACAGGGCGCACTACCATTTTACTTTGACCGATAGCAACTAAGGCCATCAGTTTCCATCTTTCGCTACTATTATCTGAGCGATTTACCTCTTTGCCAAGCAATACATTGCGTCTAATTTTGGAAATATTCTTGTAAAAAAAATAAAATCCAAGAGCAAGTAAAATAATAAAAATTATACTAGATATCATAAGCCACTATGTTATTAAAAGCGATATTTAAATGGGGTTATTTTTTCTTTTTGGGTGATTTATCACTCTTACCAAAAACAGAAATATGTACATATCTTTTTGGATTTTCTTTTAAATCTACCAATAAACGATCTAAGTCTTTGGATGCCATATCAAGGTGTTGGTATAGCGAGTCGTTATTTATTAGCATACCCAAAGAACCTTTGCCACTATTAATTTTCTCCATTATTTCGGCAGTTTGTTTTACTGCTAAATTGGCGTTATTAAGTGTTTGTGTTAGATTAGCTTTGGCAATTGAATCGCTAATGTTTTTAAAGTTAGACATAATGATGGTAAGATTTTCATTATTTTCTTTCAAATTTTTGGATATTGATTCTACATTAGCGGTAATAGCATCTAATCTTTTACGTTGTTCTGAAACCATTCCGTTTACATTTAATGTAATTGAGTTCACATTTTCGATGCTATGACGCAAATTATCATTTACATTAGGATTAAAGACTTTGGTAATGGCAGCTATTAATGAATCGGCTCTAACAATAAGTCTTTCGGCTTTATCTTTTACAGGCATTAATTGCTCACTCATTTGATCGGTAAGGCTATTTTCGAGATTTGGCAATAATGTATCTCCGCTTTGGGCCATTTCGGTTGCGTTTCCAAAATCTAAGCCTATTGCTTTGGTACCTAATAAACCATCGCTAAAAATGCGAGCAATGGTATTTTTAGGTATTTTAAGGTCATTTTCGCGCAATACAAAATCGACAATAATTCCACCTTTCATATCAGGTGCAAAAGATATTTGATTTACTTTACCCACCACAAAACCATTAAAATACACAGGATTACTTTCGGTAAGGCCACCAACATTTTTATATACCACATAATAGTGTGTGCGTGCGGTAAAGATATTTTTACCTTTTAAAAAGTTAAGCCCATACACGAATAGGAACACTGCTAAAACAACTATTCCACCAATTTTTACTTCTTTTTTTATTGTCACAATAATTTTTTTTATCTAAAAAATACAACTCCAAATGTAAGGATTTTGTTTAAACGTACACTAAATAATGAATACATCACAAGCAGTTGATACTTGGAGCAATATTATTTTTTATCCATAATTTCATTTACCTCTTTCATACTTGTTTTTTTACCATTTACAAAAGCCACTGTAAAAGCGTCTTTGAAACCTTCTTTTCTTAATCTTCTTTGCTCGGCAAAAGCCTCGTCTATAGTTTTATAATTGCCGGTTAAGTATTTGAATATTTTATCCTCCTCAATTTCTTCTACACCTTTAGCAGCAACAAATTTAGTGGAATTTAAAGGTATTTTTTTTGATGAATTTGCAATTTGAATTTTAAAAACAATATTTTGTTCTACAATTTGAGCTTTAGGTTTAACTGAATCATTGGGTGGCTGAGTAATGTGTTGGTCAAAAACTTCTACTTGCTCTTCGGTTATTCTTGGTCTTACTTCGTTTTCGGGGCCAGCATCATATTCTTCTACTTCGGCTTTATAATTTTTAAATGCTTTGTAAATTGCAAATGCAATTTGGTCTTGTCCTTTTTGTGAACCCAAATATTTTTCTTCTTCGGCATTTGTAAGAAAACCTGTTTCAATTAGTACACTTGGCATAGATGTTTTCCAAAGTACAAGAAATCCTGCTTGTTTAACACCTTTATCGGTAAGGTTTTTATTCTTTTTAAATTCGGCTTGCACTTTTGAAGCGTAACTTAAGCTTTGCTCCAAAAATGCATTTTGATACATATTGAAAATAATGTTAGCCTCATCGCTGTTTGGATCAAAGCCTTCATATTTTCTTTTGTAATCCTCTTCGTATAAAATAGCGGCATTTTCTCTTTTTGCAACATCTAAATTGCCTTTAGTTTTGTGGAGGCCCATTACATAAGTTTCGGAGCCATATACTTGTTTGTTAACTGCAGCATTACAATGAATACATACAAAAAGATCGGCATTGTTTTTATTGGCATGCGATGCAATTTCCCCAAGTGGAACAAACATATCGCTTTTTCTGGTGTAAACCACTTTCACATCTTTAAGGTTATCTTCTATATATTTTCCTACCTTTAATGTGATAGAAAGGGCAACTTCTTTTTCAAGGTGTTTAACGCCATGACAACCTGGATCGGTACCACCATGGCCAGCATTGAGCACCACCACTCTCACCTTTCTTCCGGCAGGGTATGGATTTGAAGCAGCGCAAATTATTAAGCAAATAAATGCGAGTCGTAAAACAATAAATTTTGAAGTTATTTTTTTCATACCAATTACTACAAATTTAACTGTATTTAAAGGTTAATTAAACTGAAGTTACGACTTTAATCAAAAAACGATTGTTAATAAAGGTTGCAAAAAAAATCCCGGTGCTAATAATCCGGGATTCTTTGATAAAATGATAAATATGTCTAAAATGTCATATGTTTAATTTTTAGTTTCAGCATCATAAAGGGCTTTTGGAATATCGTTAGCATCTTTTTTATAGTAGGTTCCGTAGGTGAATACTATTTTTTTGTATTCGTGTGCTTTTTTGTTTTTAACTACAATTATCCGGGTAATTTTCATTTTGGGATAAGTTTGTTCTTCTACCGTTACGCCTTCTGGATATTTTTTAGCAAGATCAGATAAAAAAAGCTCTCTTTCAGCTTCTGTCATTTTTTTTGCTAATTCAGCTTTTACCTTGGCTTCTGCCTCCATAGCTTCCTTCAGTGCTTTTTCTTCGTCAGATAAGCCTTTAGAAGACTCTGTTTTTTGCGTTGTTGCGCCAGTTTTTTTCTTAGGATCTTCTTTAGTTTGCTTTGCTTTGTTAGCTTCAGCCTCAGCAAGCATTTTAGCCAGTTGTTCCTCCTTTGCCTTCTTAGCAGCTTCAGCATCAGCCAGTTTCTTTGCATCGGCCTCAGCTTTTAACCTTGCTTCTTCAGCTGCTTTTTTTATGGCATCATCTTTCAATTTTTTTGCAGCTTCAACTTCAGCCAATATTTTTTCGCGCGCTTCTCTGGCTGCTCTGGCTTCGGCCTCTTCCCTGGCTTTTTCTTCTGCATCAATTTTAGCTTTAGCATCAGCTTCTTCTTTTGCTTTTTTGAGGGCCTCTAAACGAGCTTTGGCATCGACTTCGGCCTTAATTTTAGCCTCTTCATCAGCTTTGGCCTTTTGAGCCGATGCAATTTTTGCGTTAGCTGTTGCATCGTCAAACTTTGCTGCCAACGCATTATTATACGAAGAAATTGCATCATCATACTTTTTAGCAGTTAATTTATCATCACCTGCTTTTATATTTTTATCAAATTCTGCTTTCTTCTTGGCCTGCTCTGAAGCTAGTTTTGCATCTGCATCAGCTTTCGCTTTTGCATCAGCCTCGGCTTTTAAACGCGCTGCTTCATCGGTTTTTGCTTTTTGTGCTGATGCTATTTTTGCATTTGCTGTTGCATCATCAAACTTAACACCAAGTGCAGTATTGTATGAAGCAATCGCATCATCATACTTTTTAGTGCCAAGTGCATCATCTCCTTTTTTGATAGCGGCATCAAATTCTGCTTTCTTTTTTGCTTGTTCTGAAGCAAGTTTTGCATCTGCATCAGCTTTCGCTTTGGCATCTGCCTCAGCTTTTAAGCGCGCAGCTTCATCGGTTTTTGCTTTTTGTGCTGATGCTATTTTTGCGTTTGCTGTTGCATCATCAAACTTAACACCAAGTGCAGTGTTGTATGAAGCAATCGCATCATCATACTTTTTAGTACCAAGTGCATCATCACCTTTTTTGATAGCGGCATCAAATTCTGCTTTCTTCTTGGCCTGCTCTGCAGCTGATTTTGCATCAGCATCAGCTTTCGCTTTGGCATCTGCCTCAGCTTTTAAGCGCGCAGCTTCATCGGTTTTTGCTTTTTGTGCTGATGCTATTTTTGCGTTTGCGGTTGCATCATCAAACTTAACACCCAGCGCAGCATTGTAAGAAGCAATCGCATCATCATACTTTTTAGTACCAAGTGCATCGTCACCTTTTTTGATAGCGGCATCAAATTCTGCTTTTTTCTTGGCCTGCTCTGCAGCTAGTTTTGCATCAGCATCAGCTTTCGCTTTGGCATCTGCCTCGGCTTTTAAACGCGCTGCTTCATCGGTTTTTGCTTTTTGTGCTGATGCAATTTTTGCGTTTGCTGTTGCATCGTCAAATTTTACACCAAGTGCAGTATTGTATGAAGCAATCGCATCATCATACTTTTTAGTACCAAGTGCATCATCACCTTTTTTGATAGCCGCATCAAACTCGGCTTTCTTCTTGGCCTGCTCTGCAGCTAGTTTTGCATCAGCATCAGCTTTCGCTTTGGCATCAGCCTCTGCTTTTAAGCGCGCGGCTTCATCGTTTTTTGCTTTTTGTGCTGAGGCTATTTTTGCGTTTGCAGTTGCATCGTCATATTTTACACCCAGCGCAGTGTTGTATGAAGCAATCGCATCATCATACTTTTTAGAACCAAGTGCATCATCACCTTTTTTGATAGCGGCATCAAATTCTGCTTTCTTTTTTGCTGTTAATTCTGCATCCTTTGCATCCTGAGCAGCTTTTATTTTTGTATTCGCAGTTGGATTATCAAAGTTTGTAGCGAGTGCTTTATTGTAAGTGGCAATAGCATCATCATATTTTTTAGCTGTTAATTTAGCATCACCTTCAACAATGATAGCATCAAAAGCTTCTTTTCCTTTAGCTGTTTTAGCTGCTTCTATTTTTGCCGTTGCTTTTGAATTATCGAAATTCATAGCTAAGGCTTTTCCGTATTGAGCAATTGCATCATCAAATTTTTTCGCGCCCAAAGCGCCATCTCCAGCTGTAATATAACTGTCGAACTCTGCTTTTTTCTTGGCTGTTAAGTCGGCATCCTTTGCATCTTGAGCAGCTTTTATTTTTGTATTTGCTGCTGGATTATCAAAGTTTGTAGCGAGTGCTTTATTGTAAGTGGCAATAGCATCGTCATATTTTTTAGCTGTTAACTTAGCATCACCTTCAGCAATGATCGCGTCAAAAGCTTCTTTTCCTTTAGCTGTTTTGGCTGCCTCAATTTTAGCGGTTGCTTTTGGATTATCGAAATTCATAGCTAAGGCTTTGCCGTATTGAGCAATTG
>CAIKXD010000072.1 GCA_903831265.1 uncultured Bacteroidota bacterium | reverse complement strand
CCTAAAGGAAGACTTTCAATTGAACCGGTCAACAATTGCGGATTAGTATATTTTCCATTAAAGACTGGCCAAGCAACATTGTTTCCAGGATCTCCATCTTCGTCCCAGTGCCACTTTGCCCATTCTGTAACTGGAGGAACAGACAACGGGGCTTTACCCATAGCATGAAGTCTGGTTGCAGGATCAGTCCACAAAACAAAATTATCAGAATGTTGGTAAATTTTAGGATCTTCAAACTGTGGATCTACATCATTATATTCGTTACCATAATTCCAATTAGGGAAATCTGTTTTATTTGCAAATAAAATAGTTTCTCTAGATCTAAAATTTATATCCGGATTCGTTTCATTATAAGCTGGACCCCATACTAAAGGCATAAAAGTTAACGGTGCCACGCCGTCATTAGCATTAACCACATTAAGAGTATTAAGAAGTGTATAGAAACCAGGATTTCTAGTATGTCCATTATACTCAATATATTGCTGTCTTGTTGACGGTAAAACTTCACCAGGTAGTGGGGCTGCATAAATCAAACCAGGTTTTGGTGCGGCTGCATCTCCACCAGGCATTGGCTGCCAAGCCTGTGACCAAGGTTGTGTTTGGAAATCATACATAAGATTATTAGTGAAAATATATGTATCTTCGTAATTACTCCAGTCAATCTGACTCTTTTGCATAATCCAAGTATTGTGATTCCATTTAACAATTCCATCTTTTTTAGCTGTAAACCCTCCACTATGCATAGTTGTTCCCATTGCCACAAAAGTATTGTTTTCTACATACAAGGTGTTTAAAGCAGCAGATGAACCAAAGAAGTGACCATCATTTGGACTTAGTTCGTGACCATGATTCATAGCCAAATTATTAGTGAAAAAAATGCTGACATTTGGTTGCGCTGCTGCAATTCCAAGATTTAAACTTACTGGATCGATCACACATTTATCGATAGTTACTATAGCGTTTGCCGCATTAATAGTCATAAAATCTATAGCGATACTACCATTAAAATCAGCATTGACCAAATACACATTTTTTATAGTAACATCCCCTTTAGCATCAAACATCTTAGAAAAAGGTTGACCTCCAAGTTCATTTGTTTGTAAGGTTGCTGGTTTTACGTTACCAACAGGGATTTCACCAATAATTTGTAAATGATAACCAACATTTTCTACCGTTTGAGTAAGTTGATAGAATTCACCGGCCTGTAATTGATAAATTCTAGTGCCTCCATACGTGCTAATAGCCGTATTTAAAGTTCCTATACCAGGTGTTACCACAAGTACTGTTTGTGCGTTAGCTGCTAAGTTGGTAAAAACAACAGCAATTACAACAATTAGTTTTGTAATTTTTTTCATAATCATTAGTTAATTTAATTTATAATTGGTTAAACATATAAAGAGTAATCCATTGAGATTAACTCCATTCAGATTGTAAATTTGTGCTTATTTTGTTCTAATACTATCCTGCACCATCCTGTTTTTGTGTACTATTTTTATTTTTAGCCAACTTAATTTTAATAAAAAGTTCATTTTTCATATTAATTTTACATTAAGTTTTTAAGTGTTCATTTCGATTAAAATGAATACCGCATACCTAAATCCATTGTCCATCCATATTTTTCCATATACAGTGGCCTAGGGTCTCCCCTGTATTTTTTTAATTCCACAGAATCATTTAAATTTGCAAAATTTCCTATTATTTGGAAACCTTTAAACGGTCCGAATAATTTTTGTGACACTTGTAAATCCCACCTTGAAAATTCATTTTTTTGAAGATCCAAAGTATTAAACTGAGGGTGTATAGATTCAAAAACTCCCCCGCTAAATTGGTAGGACAACCAAACGTTCAATCCCTTTTTGTTGAATCCAAGCGAAGCATTAACTATATGCTTGGGTTGAAAAAGCATTGGACCCGACACCAAAGAATCAATTCTAACAATTTTTACTAAGGGTCTTCCACCGTTGGGATTTGGTGTAATAGTCGTTTCTAGTCTGGATATAGGAAAGAATGTTTTTGAATCTGTATAGGTATAGTTTAAAGATGTCGTAAAATACTTTAAGAAGTTAGACAGATACCCAAAAGAAGTTTGTAAATCAACTTCAAAACCTTTTAATATAATTTCATTAGGGTGGTTTTCTGGTCGCGAAACATTTACCACAGCCGAATCTGGGAAAGGATCTATTAACGGATCACCTTTAATTCTTTGGAAACTTCTTGTCCAAATCTGGTTATTTACCTTTTTATAAAATCCCGAAACCGAAAGTAAGCTGAGTTTTCTAGTGTGATAAGCAAATTGAACATCATAATTTTCCCATTCTTCCACTTTTAAATCAGGTTCATTAGATATATAGGTAAAAGGCGGAAAACCAGTATTAAACCAAGAATTCGGATTTATTTGATCCAATTGCGGTCTACTTAAAGTTTGGGTGTACGCTAAATGAGTATAAAAAGTAGTACTGGGACTTATTCTTAAGTGAACCATTGGTAAGAAAAATTCATTTGATGTATTGGCAAATGTTGCACTTCCTGGAAGTTTTTCATAAATAGGCGCTGGGGCAGAAGGCTGAAAAGATGCAAAACCTTTCATTAAAGTAGTAGTATTTTCATATCGTATTCCAGGTAAGAACATCAACCATTTCCCTAATTTAAACTCTGTCATAAAATATCCTGCTTCATACCTCTGCTCAATGTCTTGATCATACAACGTTGAAAGCAAAATATTCTGATTACGTCCTAGTTTTTCTTTGGGATAATGTTGAGTCCAAACTTCTTCTCCTTGACTGTACCAGTATTCTGATGTCGTATCCCAAGAATTTGTAATTTCATTTAGACGATCAAAATTGAAAGTGGGACCGAAACTATACCGTCCGTTCAAGAAATCATTCACGCTACCTTCCTGCATACCTTCTGCAGTAATATTGCCTGCTAAATCTCTAACAATCCATGGTAAGTCTTTAGCAACATCACTTCTAAAAAATTGATTGGTAACTACCGATGTGCCTCCACCATTTACATCGCGCAACCTATTTTTGTTACGATAAGCATATCCTGTTTTTATACTAGCCTTAACTTTATCTCCTATTTTAAAAGGAATAGTTAAGTTCAGATAGGCATCCACGTTTTCTTCAGTCATGAATTCAGAATTCACATTAAGCGAAGTCATAACAAATTTATTGATATTTTGACTATTATCGTTATACAAAAGCGGTACATCTTCGGGTTGCAAATCTCTTCTGAAATTTTGAGTCAGAACAACATTAATAAAATCCTGGGGTTTTAGGGCCGTATAAGCCCATCCCTTAGAATTTGGATCATCTGTTTTTGCTTTGGAAACGGTTACGGCATAATCTATTTTCATAAATTTCAAATCGGTTTCTGCATAAATAGAGGACTGAAATAATTCGTATATTTTCGAATTATTCATCGAAAAATTATAATTAACAGCCCCAGAACCTGCAGAAGAATAACTTTTTGACTGCGTATTGTCATCATCATGAGATTTATTATACAAACCATAAAGCCCAACCTTTGTAGTAGTTCCTAGCCTATAATCAAGAGTCAATAACCCTGAGTCTCTAAATTTAATCTTATTTATTAAATTTAATGTTGTACCACTCATTAATAAGTCTAATTCTTTTCCGGGTACATTAGATGGAAAAACCTCGTAACCTGCACCCATAGTTTGGGTACTGCGGTTTACCCTTTCAGTTCCAAGGGAAACAAAAACACCAAGTTGATCATTTAAAAAACGATTTCCCACCTCTCCCTGCCATTTATAATTACCTATGTAATTATTCAAGTTGTTGTATCCTGTAATGTTCATTATATTATAATGCAAGTCTTTGGGAGTTTCTCGTAATTTAAGATTAATAGTACCTGCTACTGAGTTGGCTTCCATATCGGCAGTCAGCGACTTGTATACTTCCACCCCCTGCAATGCGTATTGGGAGATTCCCGAAATATTTGTTTCCTGACCACCTGCTGTATTTGAGGCCATTTTCACACCATTTAAAGTTACTGCCGTATATTTTGGAGCTAACCCGCGAACAACCAATCCACTTCCTTCGCCACCATCTCTGGTAACAGAAACCCCTGGAAGACGACCAATAGCTTCAACAGAGTTTGCATCTGGGTTTTCTTGTAGTCTGTCTGCCGCTACCACATTTTTTATGGTATTAGAATTTAACTGTTCTGAAATAGCCTTCTTTTGTCCTTTTGCTTGCACTGTTAGCACCACCTCATCTAATTGGTTCATATTAGGCTGCATCACAACTTTAATAGTCTGCTTTCCTTTTATGTTTATTTCCTGGGTTATGTACCCCAAATACTGAAAAACTAATATCGGATTACTCTCGGAAGTGCTAATAGAAAATTGCCCATCCATATTAGATGTGGCTCCTGTTTTAGTACCCTTTATTATAACATTTACACCAGGAATGGTTAGTCCCTTTTCATCAGTTATTTTGCCGCTAATTTGGGTTTCTTGAGCGAAACTCAATACCGAGAAAAAAAGTAAAAAAAGTGTTAGGTAGCTTAATTTCATTGTTTTATTTTTAAAATAGGGTTAATATAAAGTTTAAATGTCTTTTTCTTGTCAATTAAAGCTCAAAAAAATATT
>CAIKXD010000071.1 GCA_903831265.1 uncultured Bacteroidota bacterium | reverse complement strand
TTTTTAAGTTTTTATCATTTGAAATTTTGTTGTAAATTTCAAATTTCTCTTTATCTGCGTATGAATCGAAAATTGAATCTAATTTTTCTCTCATAGAAACAACAACTTCTTCACTTAAAAAATTAGGAATTATTTTATAACTCTTGCTTTGAATTTCCTTTACAATAAGCTTTTCCTCATTAGTTAATTGATTTAAATCAAAATCTTTTTTCGCAACATATCTATTACGATATAATCTTCTAATTACTTCAATTGTATTTTTCATGATTTTATTTTTTACAAATGTAAACTAAACTCAAATTAAACCAAAATTAGGCTATTGTAAAATTAATTTAGTGCTTTTAAATCGCTTAATAAACAAAGATATTCATCATAAATAAAAGCTTAATTTTACTTCTTACCTTTGATAATTTACCCCCTTTGTTTTTCCTTCAAATTTTTCGATTGTACTGCTTAGGAATGTTTTATTGCTTAAGTTAGAAAAAGGTTGAACACTTACTATGCCAAATGGCCTTGAGTGGAAATATGATTTGTTTTCAATTTTAAACTTTAAAACTCTATTATAAATCCTAAAGAAGGAGTAACCGATAAATCATCATTCTTTAGAATCAGCGGCACAGCATTACTTCCATCAGGTGAAAGCGCTTTTCCGTCACTTGTTTTAAAGCCCGTATTGTCATCGTTGCGATCAAATGTATAATTCGGTATCGATTGGTTGCGAAATAATAGTGCATTCGTAACGTCAAAATAAATATCAAAACTGGCACGTTTACCGTTGAATTTTTTGTCAATTCTAAAGTCAAATTGTTTAAAATCGGGCAACAGCAATGTGTTAAGTTGTGAATTGTCAAGCACTCCATTTCCTGTGGCTAGGTAATTTACACGCGAAGCTACAGTGTCAAAAGGGGTGTAAGGCGAACCTCCAGAATACCTAAATTTTAGCCCTATTTCCAAACCTTTCTTGAATTTTTTGCCTACTATAAATGACATCAAATGTCTGGTATCCCATGATGATGAAATATACTGTCCATTGGCACCTGTAAACTCACTCCAGAATAAAGTGTATGAGGCTGTAGCAAAAAAGTTCTTTATTAATTTTTGTTGTATAAATAATTCTCCTCCATAAGCCCTGCCTTTGCCTGTGCTACTTACGTTTTCGTTGCCAATTGCACCAAAATTACCACCTTGGTTGGCTAATGATGTTCCATCAAAATCAGAAATAGGATAATTATTATACATTTTATAAAATCCTTCAACAGTTACGCGCATTGAACTGGTAGGTAAATATTCTAAACCTGCCACATAATGATCGCACAAAATATACTTGTTATCTTTATTTACAAAAGTTCCAGCATTGTCTCTAAATCCTAAAACCGTGTATATTGGAATTTTTGCATAACGTCCAACCGAAGCATTAATATTCCATTTTTCTGTTAAAGCATAACTAATCGAAAACCTTGGTGAGAAAGCATTTAAAGGGTTCATTCCATCGTTTGTAAATGTGTTAACATCACTTCTTATGCCTAATGTTGTTGTTAATCTATCAGTAAAAAATCTACGTGTTACACTACCAAAAATACCCGCTTTGTAAAATTCTATAGCAGAGTTAAAATTAAAACTTACACCAGGTTGTATGGTGTTCCCTAAGCTATCTTGAATTTCCTTTCTTAGTCTAATAAATGAGTTGTTGTTGTATTTTACATACTGCCCCATTAATCCATAGTTGAATTTCCATTTACCCGAAAACTGATTCACATCCCATCTGAATTTATTTTCAATTTCTTGTGATAATGATTTTAAATTTCTTTTGGTTTCATCGCTGGCTTGCGCATCTTCAAACTGGTCGAGTTGATTATTAAACATATTTCTACTCAACGAAATATTATAATAACCTTTATTGATTAGTCTTTTTAGGTTAAACCCAACCGTGTAAGTCCATTGATTAATGGTTGGAAATGCTCTCAATACATACTCTTTACTTGGGTCAGAATTTTTTGGTACCCCAAAACTAAACTCATCTATAGCACCAATACCTATGGCGGTTAAAGTGGTTTTAGCATCAATCTGATGATTTACTTTGTATTGAAAATCCCAGTAATTAGGACGAATAGGTAAATCAATAGCTGCAAATAAATATTGTAAATAAGACCTTCTAGCAGAAGCTAAATAGGTAGTTTTTTTACTGAGAGGTCCTTCCATTGTAGCAGCAACTTCTGTACTACTTAACCTAAAGTTGCCTTGAAATTTATCTGGGTTTCCATTACGTTGTTTAAACTGCAATACTGATGACAAGGCGTTGTCGTATTTGGCGCCAAAGCTGCTACTGCTTAAAGTTACATCTTCAATAAACGAAACATTCAAAATACCTGCCGGACCACCCGCACTGCCTTGCGTAGCAAAGTGATTTATCTGTGGCACCTCAATACCATCTAAGTAATATACATTTTCATTGGGCGCTCCGCCTCTTATAATAATGTCGTTTCTAAAGCTTGCACTACCTGTAGTTCCGCTTACCCCAGGCAAAGCTTGTACTACTTTCGAAATATCAAAATTTCCACCAGGGTTACTTTTTATTTCTTCGGCCGAAAGACTTTGCACCGAAAGTGGTGTTTCAGCGCGTTTCCCAAATGTATTGGCTGTTACTGTAACTTCCTTTAAATTCTCAGTAGCTACTTCTAACTCTATGTTTACGATGTTATCGTTACCTGTATTTACTACTAAGTTAAAAATAGTTTTTGGACTGTACCCAATGAATTGAAATTGCAAATTATAACTTCCAGGAGGAATATTTGTAATTTTAAATTTACCATCAATATCGCTGGCTGCAGAGAGCTGTGTACCTTGCAAAATTGCTGTTACACCAACTAAAGTTTCTTGTGTTTCTTTATCTTTTACTACGCCAATAATGTTACCTGTTTTTTGTGCAAATGCTAAAGACGGTAGAAGGTAAAAGCACATTAAAATACTTAATAATGTGAAAAATAATTTATTGCTTTGATTCATCTAATTCTAATTCTAATTTGAGACTACAAATAACACCTTATTTGCCCGAATGTTTTACATTTAGGATAATTATTTTTACGCTTTTCCTTTATCTTATCAGTAATATTTATTTTTTTTAATTTCCCTTAAATTTTTAAGTTGAAACGTGTCGGTAAAACGCAGCAATAGCAGTCATTGCAGAGCATGGAAAATTAAGCTTATACATTTAGCAAAATATTTTGCAAATGCGAACAATGATCTGCGGTGGCATCTAGGCG
>CAIKXD010000070.1 GCA_903831265.1 uncultured Bacteroidota bacterium | reverse complement strand
TTTTTAAGTTTTTTTTTATAAAACTTAATTCTTTAATACAATTACAAAACTTTTCGACTTAAAAAGTCATTAATTATTTCATTTTTTGCTTCTCCAATGCCACTTTCAGCTTATCAATAGGAATCCATTTTTGATTTCTACTATCATATTCACACACAATTTTCCATATTTCATCTTTCAGATTATTGTCCATAACCTCTTTACATATTGGCAAAACTTTATCTAATGCTTCAGAAAACTGATCGTCAGGTAAATTGCTGACATTAAACCTTAGGCTTTTATCGCCCACTTGTATTTCTAACCCTAATGTTGCATCTTTCTCTTCTGATTTTGAGCCAGAATTAAGTGTAGTATATTTTTTACCTTTAATGCTATCCCACAAGGTTTTAACTCCAAGCTTAATAACATCCCATTGAAAACTTCCCTGAATATTTGCAGGAATATTTGAAACTGCCCAAGTGAACATATTAGCAAAATCAGACAAAGAGTTCATTGCTATACCCGTTTTGTCATATTTTTCTACGAATAAACCTACTTTTTCAAGGTCATTGCAAAGCTGTTCCAATTGTTTAATTTCTACCATTCCCAATAACCCACTAATTCTTACTTTAGCATCACTTTTGGAAGAATCGGAACTTGAACCTAAATTGTGATTATAATCCCCTTCCCCCAGCCATTCAGCCGCTCCGGGGTCCACCACCAACACCTCTTCATAGCTCAACCCATAAAGCTTATACACCAAAACATCTATCTCCCGCTCCCAGGTTTCGGTAGCCGCAGTTGGGTCTTCTTTTTTGGCGGAAAGGATGCTGTTAACAAGAAAATCAATTCTACTTGCGTTTGGCTCATCAGCTATAGCAAGCTTTATTTGTCTAATGTCACTAAGCGTCAATTGAGTAAAATCATCTTTTTTTGCAGATGCTGAGCTTTGTGTTTTCAGGTAAGATACTAATTTTGAATTAATTATTGCAAGCAAATATGTCGCTGTTATAATTTTTGAGTTTAGTTTAAAAATGTAAATATCCTTTTTAGTAACGAAACGTTCTTTTGAAATTGTTGCCATTACCCTAAATTGTCTACTAACAATTCTACGAACTAGTATTCGTTCCTCTTCAAAATAGCTAACAGTTGCAGGTTTTTCTTTTAAATTATCTCCATATTTTACATATTGAAAATCATTATTAAGAACATATCTATCTAATTTCCCTAAAAATACTGGCAGATAGAGTTCATTTAACTTTTCTTGATTATAATCTTCAGGCTTTGCCAAAATTCCCCTAACTGAAGATGTTATATCTTCAACAGATATAGATAGTTTATTAAATTTGTTATTTAGTGAACGAAGTATTGAATTAAAATATAATTTCATAGATTCGCTTTCTTTCCATTCCGCATTATTTAATAAACTAAATTTTATATTACTAAAATCCTTTAATGTTATGTCATTTTTAGGATCAAACTCATATACCAAAGATTCTTTCTTTGCTTTATTTTTTGAAAATAAAAATATGCCCGTATCTACA